>NZ_JBDPMC010000008.1:0-159039 GCF_039871625.1 Micromonospora sp. B11E3
AGGTGCCGTCCATCGCCCACCTGCGTTTCCGCTGGTAGACCGTCTTCCACGGGCCGAACCGCTCCGGCAGGTCACGCCACGGAATCCCAGTACGTTCCCGATACAAGATCCCCGAGACCGTCGTCCGATGGTCACGCCACCGGCCCCCACGCGGCGGATCCGCTGGCAGCAACGGCGCCAGAAGCGCCCACTCGTCATCGGTCAGCTCATGCCGTCGAGACACGCCAATCTATCTACCAAAACCCGCCCCGAAGATCCACGAGACACGCCCTAGGCCCGAGCAGTGCCTTAACCGGGACGGTTCTGCTGCTCGATGTACTGCTTGATGACGTTCAGCGGTGCCCCGCCGACGGACCCGGCGAAGTATGAGCCCGACCAGAGCTTGTTGGCCCGGTAGTAGTGGCGTAGCAGGTCGGGGAACTCCTGCCGCAGGCGGCGCGAGGATACGCCCTTGAGGCTGTTGACCAGCCGGGCCACGGCCACCTTGGGTGGGAAGTTGACCAGCAGGTGCACGTGGTTGTTCTCGCCGTTGAACTCGACCAGCTCCGCCTCGAAGTCGGTGCACACGTCTCGCATGATCGCTTCCATCCGGGTCAGGTGCCGGTCGGCGAACACCTTGTGCCGGAATTTCGTCACGAAAACCAAGTGAACGTGCATCGCGAAAACGCAGTGTCTGCCAGTGCGGATGTGTTGAATCTCAGCCATAAACCAACATGATACAGTGATGATCGTGCAGCTCCGTTACCAGTTCCGCGTCTACCCGACGCCCAGCCAGCAGGTCGAGCTGGCGAAGGCGTTCGGGTGCGCGCGGGTGGTGTTCAACGACGGGCTGCGTGTGCGTCAGCAGGCCCGCGAGCAGGGCGAGAAGTACGTCTCGGATGCCGAACTGTCCAAGCGGGTCATCACGCAGGCCAAGCTGACGCCGCAACGGGCGTGGCTGGGCGAGGTGTCCGCCGTGGTGTTGCAGCAGGCCCTCGCGGATCTGAACACCGCGTACCGCAACTTTTTCGCCTCGGTCACCGGCAAGCGCAAGGGCCGCAAGGTCGCCCCGCCCCGGTTCCGGTCGCGCAAGGACAACCGGCAGGCCATCCGGTTCACCAAGAATTCCCGGTTCAAGGTCTGCGACAACGGCCGTCTGCGGCTGCCGAAGATCGGCGACCTGGACGTGCGGTGGTCGCGCGAGCTGCCCTCGGACCCGTCATCCGTGGCGATCATCCGGGACGCGGCCGGGCGGTACTTCGCCTCGTTCGTGGTGCAGACCACGCAGGACGAAAGGCTGCCCGAGGCGGACTCGAAGGTCGGTATCGATCTGGGCTTGACGCACTTCGCGGTCATGTCGGACGGCACGAAGGTCACCGCGCCGAAGTTCCTGCGCCGCGCGGCCCGCAAGCTCAAGCGGTTGCAGCAGGCCCTCTCCCGCAAGACCAGGGGCAGCAACCGCCGCAAGAAAGCTGTCGTCAAGGTCGCCAGGGCGCACGCCCGGGTGGCCGACACCCGACGCGACTGGCAGCACAAGCTGTCCACGACGATCATCCGCGAGAACCAAGCGGTGTACGTCGAGGACCTTGCCGTTGCCGGACTCGGCCGGACCCGGCTCGCCAAAAGCGTTCACGACGCCGGGTGGGCCAGCTTCACCGCCATGTTGGAGTACAAGGCCGCCCGGTACGGGCGCACCTTCGGCCGGGTGGACCGGTTCTTCCCGTCCACCCGGATGTGCTCCCACTGCGGGCGCATCAACGAGAAAATGGCGCTCAACGTCCGATCGTGGGACTGCCCCTGCGCAGCAGCCCACGATCGCGATCACAACGCCGCCAAGAATGTGTTGGCCGCCGGACAGGCGGACAACGGAAACGACCGTGGAGCGCAGGTAAGACCGGGACTCGTCCCGGCACCGCGCGGTGAAGCGGTAACCCACCCGCACGCCGCGCGTTCCACGCGCAGCGTGGAGGGAATCTCCGTCCTTTAGGGCGGAGAGGATGTCAATCCGACGCCTGCCACGCCGCCTGGGCGCAGGCGAAGGGCACGGCCAGCAGCCGTTACGCCGCCTCCATCGAGGGGCACGCCACCAGCACCAGCACCACGCCGCTGGTCATCTACCACACCGGCACGCCCTCGCCGGAGGGCTCGTACAGCCTCATGATCCAGTACACCTACTGGGTCCGGGCCTGCCAGATCTACCTGGCATCCGGTTGGGGCACGCAGGGCTGCACCGGCCGGCACTGATCCCCGAAGCCGGCACCGGACCCCCCGACGTGGCCGTTGCACCCGCGAGAGCGATCTGCGCCGCGACCAGGATCGAGGAACCGATACAAATTCTCCTTCTTCAATTCAGGCTGGATCATTTATATTGAGACGAGTCGATGGAAAGAGGGTGTCATGGGAAGGTCCAGCAACGCGCGCAGGTCCCGCGTACTCGCGGTTCTCGCAACTCTGGCACTGTCGATCACCGGGTTCGCGGTGCCGGCGAAGGCGGCGCAGGTGCGATCCGGGCCCACGACGTTCGGACCGATCTCGACGCAGGCGAACTCCTGCTGGGGTACCCACTCGATCTACGGTGACGGTTGGGGCGGCATCGTCGGCTCCGCCGGAACCGTGTGCGACGGGACCGCCCAGTACCTGCGGGCGATCGGGTACATCCGGGTACGCGATCGGTTCGGGTACGTCTCGACCTGCGGGTACAACTACCGGGACGGCGCCTACACGAGCTCGGTCGTCGCCTCGTCGAAGTGCCTCTCCGCAGGCTCGGGCTACACCTACTTCCTGTACTCGGAGCACTACGCCCAGATCAACGGCCAGGTGTTCTCCTTCACCGGGGGCCAGTGGGAGTAACCAGGGCGGCCGGGAGGGCTCCGGTGCGATCACCCGGTCTTCGGTGTCGCGTACGGCGATCGCCGCGGTCCGCCCTCCCCCTTCCCCAGGGACCCCGCCGCGCGGCGGGTGGCCGGTACGAGCCGGCGGGTGATCCACAGCGGCGAGGTGACGGCATTGCCCACCACCACCGCGTGCGCACCGGCCTCGAAGGCCCGGCCGATCTGCTCGGTGGTGCGGTACCGCCCCTCGGCGATCACCGGTACCGGGAGCAGCGCGACGAGTCGCGCCACGAGATCGAGGTCGGGCCCGTCGGTCGGCGGGCTGGCCGGGGTGTAGCCGGACAGCGTGGTGGCGACGGCGTCCGCGCCCGCCTCGACGGCGGCGACGCCCTCGGCCGCGGTGGACACGTCGGCCAACACGAGCGCGTCGGTCCGTTCACGGATCGCCCGGACCGTGTCCGCGAAGGTGCGCCCGTCCGGCCGGGGACGGTCGGTGGCGTCGACCGCGACGATCTCCGCGCCGGCCCGCGCCACCTCCAGCGCATGCGCCGCCGTCGGAGTGATGAAGACGTCCGCCGTGCCGTGCTTGTACAACCCGATCACCGGCACGTCCACCGCGGCGCGGACCGCCCGGACGTCGGCCGGCCCGTTGACCCGGACCGCCGCCGCGCCGCCGCGTACGACCGAGGCGGCCACCCGGGCCTGGACGTACGGGTCCCGCATCGGGTCGTCCGGCTCGTCGGGCAGCGGCTGGCAGGACACCACCAGCCCACCGGCCAGGTCGTCGAGCACACTCACGCCTCTGGTCCTTCCATCGACACCGGAACGGCTCATGTCGGTGCGTCCATGGCGAGCCGGGCCGCGCCGACGACGACCGCGTCGGCGCCCAGCGTGGCGGGCAGCAGCGGCACGTCGGCCCAGCCCGCGGGCAGTTCGGCCGAGTAGGCGACGGATGCGGCGGGCAGCAGGGCGCTGGCCGCGCCGCCGGCCACCAGGACGGCGTCCGGGTCGAGCAGGGCCACCAACCCGGCCAGGGCCGCGCCGAGGACGCCGCCGGCCCGGTCCAGCACCTGCCGGGCCACGGCGTCACCGGCTGCCGCGCGCTCCGCCACGGCCCGGCCCGTGACGTGGGTACCGGTCTCGACGGCGTACGCGGCGGCCAGCCCGGTCCCCGAGGCGATCGCCTCCAGGTGCCCGTACCGGCCGCACCCGCAGCGCAGCAGTTCGGCGCCCGGAGCCGGCAGGTGCCCGACCTCACCGGCGGCGCCACGGGCACCGGCCGCGACCCGGCCGTTGCGGACGACCGCCCCGCCCAGCCCGGTGCCGACGGCGACGAGCAGCACGTGACGGCGGTCCCGGCCGGCTCCGGCCCAGCATTCGCCCAGCGCCGCGGCGGTCACGTCGTTGGTGACGCGCACGGGTCGACCCAGCCGGGTGGCGAGCGCGTCGGCGACCGGGGTGCCGGCCCAGCCGGGCAGGCTGTCGGTGGCGTACCGGATGCTGCCGGTCGCCGGGTCGACCGTGCCGGCGGTGCCCACCCCGACCGGCCCGGTGCCGGCCCCGCCGAGCAGGTCGGCGGCCAGCCGCGCGGCGGCGTCCAACACGGCCTCGGGCCCGGACCGGGCGGGGGTGGGCACCTCCCGGCGATGCCACACCTTCCCGCCCGGGTCGACCAGCGCCGCCGCCGTCTTGGTGCCGCCGACGTCGACGCCGACCGATGCCGTCATCCCTTGAGGCCGGTGTGCGCCAGGCCCTCGACGAACTGCTTCTGGGCGATGACGAACACCACCAGCACCGGCAGCGCGGTCATCGACGCCGCCGCGAGCTGGACGTCCCACATCGGGCCGCCGTACACGTCGATGAACTGGGTGAGCGCCTGGGGCAGGGTGAACTTCTCCGGCGAGGAGAGGAACACGATCGGCTCCAGGTACAGGTTCCAGCTGTGCAGGAAGGTGAAGATGGCCACCGCGCCCAGCGCGGGCCGCGACAGCGGCAGGGCGATCCGCCAGAAGGTGGCGAAGCGGCCCAGCCCGTCGACCCGGGCCGCCTCCTCCAGTTCGTTGGGGAGGCTGATGAAGAACTGCCGCATGATGAACGTCGCCAGCACGCTCGGCGCCCCGAAGATCGGCACCAGGATCAGCGGCCAGTGGGTGTCGATCAGCCCGAGCTTGAAGAACATCTGGAACAGCGGCACGATCGTCACCTCGCTGGGGATGAGCAGGCCCGCGAGGACGACGAGGAACAGCAGGTTCTGGCCGCGGAACCGGATCCGCGCGAAGGCGTACCCGGCCAGCGCCGACACGGCCAGGGTGCCGACGGTGACCACCAGCGCGATGTAGAGGCTGTTGACGTACTGCTGACCGAAGGGCTGCAACTCGAACACCCGCCGGTAGGCGTCGAGTCGCGGGTCGACCGGCAACAGCTGCGGTGGGAAGGCGAAGACGTCCGCCACGGGCTTCAGCGACGAGGTGACCATCCACCAGGTCGGGAACACGAACGGGATCGCCAGGACCAGCAGCACCCCGTAGAGCGCCAGCTTGGTCCGTCGCGACAGGTCACGATTCATGGAAGACCCATCTCTTGCGCATCTGCCACTGCAGCACGGTGAGCGCGAGCACGATGACGAACAGCACGATCGACAGCGTGGCGCCGTAGCCGAAGTGGTGGAACTGGAACGCCTGCTGGTAGAGGTAGTAGACGAGCACGGTCGTCGAGTTGCCGGGCCCGCCCTGGGTCAGCACCGCGATCTGCGCGAAGACCTGCAACGACCCGACCACGGTGATGATCGACGTGAGCAGGATGGTCGGGCTGATCATTGGTACGGTGATCAGCCCGAACTGGCGCATCCGGCTCGCCCCGTCCATCTCCGCGGCCTCGTACAGATTCGCCGGCACGCCCTGCAGGGCGGCCAGGAACAGCACCATGTTCAGGCCGACGTTCTTGAACGCCTGCACGACGATCACCGACAGCATCGCCGTGCCCTCGCCGCGCAGCCAGTTCGGCCCGTCCACGCCCATCGTGTCGAGCAGGCCGTTCACGCCGCCGTTGTCCTGCAACAGGAAGCCCCACACGATGGTCCAGGCCACCAACGAGACCACCACGGGGGAGAAGAAGAAGGTGCGGAACAGGATGGTGCCCCGCAGTCTCTGGTTGAGCAGGACGGCCAGCAGCAACGCCAGCCCGAGGTTGAGCACCACCAGGCCGACGGAGAACAGCCCCGTTGCCCGCAGCACCGCGCCGAGGTTGGGATCCTCGGCGATCGCCCGGTAGTTGTCCGTGCCGACGAAGTCGAAGGTCCCGGCCAGCACGTTCCACTCGTGCAGGCTGTACCAGACCACGAGGATCAGCGGCAGGATCACGAACACGACGCTGCCGAGCAGTTGCGGGGCGATGAAGAGGTAACCGGTGAGCTGGTCGCGGCGGCGGCTGGTCCAGAACCGCGGCGCCGGGCCCAGGGCGGGCCGGGCCTCGACCGGGCCCACCCTGGTGTCCGTACGGGTCATGATCGGTTGCCTACTTCGCCAGCAGCGGTTGGATCTTGGCGCAGACCCCGTCCAGGACGGCCTTGACGTCCGCGTCCGGCTTCCACAGCGGGTCGAGCCCAGCGCGAACCTGCTGGCTCAGCTCGGCCTGTCCCACGTGGCTGGGCTTGACGACACCGTTGGTGATGCCCTCGATGACGACCTTCTGCAGCTGTTCCGGCTTGAGCTTCGGGTTCGTCTTGGCGAGGTTCTCCGCGGTCAGCAGCGACTGGCGCGGCGGCGGGAAGAACTGGGCGAGCTTGGCCGAGTTGGTGGGGTTCGTGAAGAACGCGAGGAAGTCGGCGGCGGCGTCGGCGTGCGGGCTCTTCTTCATCACCCCGAGGCCGGCCTGACCGACCACCGCGTACGGTCCCTTCGGGCCCGCCGGCAGGGGGACCAGGTCCCAGGCGAAGCCGTCGTCCTTCAGCAGCGAGGCGCGGGAGATCTGGGTGATCGTCATGGCGGCGTCACCGGCGAAGAAGTCGGCGGTCGTGCCCGGGCCGGGCAGCGCCTTCGTGGTGAAGATGGCCTTGTGCAGCGTGGTCATCGCCTCGACCATCTCCGGGCTGGCGAAGCCGCAGCTCTTGCCGTCCGCGCTCCAGGCCTGGGCGCCCCAGCCCGTCCAGAAGCTCGACAGGTTGTCCCAGACCCGGTAGTCGAAGTCCCGGATCACCAGGCCGGCCTTGCCGGTGGCCTGCTGCGTGGCGCCGGCGGTCGCCAGCGCGTTCTCCCAGTTCCACTGCCCGGCCGCGATCAGCTCGGCCGGGGTCTTCTGCCCGGACTTCTTGAGCAGGTCGGTGTTGACGAACACGCCGAACGGCGAGGTGGAGAACGGGTACGCGTACAGCTTGCCGTCGTTCTGCCAGAGCTTGAGGGTGGCGGGGGAGAGGTTGTCGTACTGGTAACCGTCGGCCTTCTTGAGCGTGTCGTCGAGGGGCAGCAGCGCGCCCGAGGCGACGAAGTCCGGTGCCGAGTTCTCCATCACCCACGCCAGGTCGGGTGCGTTCCCACCGGCGATCTGGGTGGTCAGGGTGGTGGTGTAGTTCTCGAACGGGATGGGGTCGAACTTGATCTCGGCGACGTCCGGGTGGCTCTTGCGGTACTCGTCGGCGATCTCGTTGAACAGCTTCAGGTGCGCCTCGTTGGCCGACCAGATGGTCATCCGCAGACTGGCCGGGCCCTTGTCCTTCGCCTCGCCGCCGCCGCAGGCGGACAGCGCGAGGACGCCGGCCAGCGCCGCGGCGACAACACCCAGACCCTTTCCTGATTTCACTATCTTCTCCTCACGGGGGTTTCAGTAGCCCGCGATCTGCGGCCAGTGGCATTCCACACCGGCGGCCGAGACGCGGTCAATGAAGTCGGCCAGCAGGCGGGGGGTGCCGCGGACCGCGCGCGGGGACTCGCCCCGCGCCAGACAGAAGTCGGCGAGCAGGCCGGCGACCTCGCCGACGTTCCACTCGACGGGGTGCAGCCGGTAGCTGCCGTTGGTGATGTGCGTGGTGCCGATGTTCTTGCCGGCCGGCAGCAGGTTCTCCATCCGCTGCGGGATCAGCGCACCGAGCGGGATCTCGAACGGGCAGGAGCCGACGTCGATGTAGTTGTCGCCGCCGGTGGACGGGTGCAGGTCGATGCGGTACATCCCCACGCCGACCGAGTCGGGGTAGTGCACCGCGCCGTGCTCGCCCCGCACCGCGAGGGAGAGGTCCTGCTCCACCACCGTGTACTCGGCCCGGATGCGGCGGGACTCCCGGATGTAGGGCGCCTGCGCCAGGCCGTCCCGGCTGCCGGTCACGTCGCCGCGCAGTCGCAGGCCGGGGAAGCCGGTGCCGCCGTCCGGCCGGGGCGCCTCCGTCTGCATCCAGTAGAGCACCGAGTACGACAGCTCGCGGGCCTTGGCCAGGTGCCACGACGCGTTCGGCACGTCGATCACCGGACCCTCGAAGTAGTCGATCATCGGCCAGTTGACCAGCGTGATGTCGCTGCCGTACGCCCCGTCGGTGAAGTTGCGCCGCGCGGCGATCCGCCGGAACGTCCACAGGTTGCCGTCACCGGGGTTGAGGCGCTGGTCGGCGTTCACGCTCAACGGGTCGTCGTCGGGGTTCGGGGTGAAGCTGCGGTCGACGATCTCCAGCGTGCGTGGGTGCGGCGACCGCCAGGACAGCAGCCGGTCACCCCAGAAGTCCGGCTTGTAGTCGCGCCAGAAGTCGTACCCGGCGGGGCGGTCGATGGTGTGGTCGCCGTCGACGTGGTCGACCGCGAAGCAGACCGACACGGCCTGCATGTTCAGCGGCTGCGCCTCGGCCGGTGCGCTCGGCTCACCGGTCTCGCCCTGCGACTCGAACCCGGTGACGTACTCGGTGCCGGTCAGCGGCAGCAGCTCACCGGTCTCGGTGGCGTCCAGGACGTACGGCGCGACCACCTCGATCCGCTCGTCCCGGTCCCGGTGCGCCAGGGTGACACCGGTGACCCGGTCCCCGTCGGTCTCGGCGGCGACCGGCCGGTACGGCTGCAGCACCCGCAGCCGCCCCGATCCCCGGTACGGGGCGAGCATCCCCTCGAGGACGGCCACCGCCACCCGGGGCTCGTGGCAGAGCCGGCTCACCCAGCCCGCGCCCGGGTTGAGGTCGGTCCAGGCCCGGGAGCGTTCGGTCAGCGGGTAGTGGCGACGGTAGTAGTCACGGATGCCGTTGCGCAGGGCCCGGTAGCTGGCGGTGGCGCCGAACTGCTCGATCCAGGAGTGCTCGTCCGGCGGGACGGCCTGGCTGGTGAGCTGCCCGCCGAGCCAGTCGAACTCCTCGGTCAGGATGACGGACCGGCCGGCCCGGGCCGCGGCCAGTGCCGCGGCGACGCCGCCCAGTCCGCCCCCGACGACGAGGACATCCGCACGCATAAGTACCACTTGCTTCCTTCCAGTTGCGCGGCCGTCCGCTCAGCGGCGGTCGACCGCCGGATCAGGGGTGCCGAGGGTGTCGCCCTCGACGAGTTCGCAGGGGAGAAGTCGCTGCTGGAGGCCGCCCACGCTGCCGTCGATGACCCCGGTCAGCACCTCGACCGCCTGCCGGCCCATCTCCTCCCGGGGGATGCGGAACCCGGTGAACGCCATGTCGGTCGGGACCGGGACCGTCGGGTCGCCGAGGGTCAGGATCGACAGGTCCCCCGGCACCCTCAGCCCGCGCCGGCGGGCGGCCGACTCCAGCGCCACCGCCGTGGCGAAGTCCTCCACGAAGGCGACGGTGGTCCCGTCGGCCAGTAGGTCGTCGAGGCTCGTGTCGGAGTCCCCGGCGGCCATGGCCAACTGGCGGGCGCTCTCCGCGGGCGCCGCGGCGGCCAGGTACCCGTCGCGGCGGTCCGCCGAGGACTCGGCGGTCATGCCCATGCCCACGTAGGCCAGGCGCCGGTGACCGCGCCGCAGCGCCATCTCGACGAGCCGGGTCACCGCCGTCGCGTAGTCGGCGCCGACGTAGGGCACCGGCCCGCCGGCGTCGTCGCGGCGGCCGACGGCGACGTACGGGTATCCGTCGCGGTTGAGCCGCTGGAGTTCCGCGCTGTCGATCTCGCGCCCGAGCAGGATGCACCCGTCGGCCAGGCGCAGCCGGTTGTCGTGGTGGAAGATGCGCCGCCGACCGTCCACCACCGGTGCGCTGGTGAACAGCAGCAGGTCGCAGCCGACCCGCTCGGCGTACTCCTCGATGCCGAGCAGGAACGGGTGGAAGAAGTCCCGGCTGCCGCTGGGGAAGGCGGGCTCGTAGGTGAAGACGCCGATGATCCGGTTGAACCGCGAGGCGAGTCGGCGGGCCACGGGGTCGGCGACGTACCCGGTCTCGGCGATGACCCGCAGCACCCGGTCGCGGGTCTCCGGGGCGATGCGGATGTCGGCGTCGGCCCGGTTGTTGAGCACCAGGGACACGGTCGCCTGACTGACACCAGCCAACCGCGCGATGTCACGTTGGGTGACGCGTTTGGGGGGAGCGGCCACGAGGGGTCCTTCCGGTGCGGCTAATGCGTATTAGCGCTCGGCGTTGGGAAGGAGCCTGGCGCGTCGACCGACCTGTGTCAAGAGGGTGAACGGAGATTTCGACGAGATGAACTCCCTGGAGTAATGCGCATTAGCCCGAACCGGCAGAGCTTGCTCGGCCGATCCGGGTCGCTGACCGCCGGAGCTGCGCCCGGTGTCGTGGGAGAGGCGGCCGGGTCTCTTGACAGAAGCCCTCCCGCGCGCGCAACATTCGAGAAACATTGGTGCTAATACGCATTAGCGCTGCGACCGGACGGATTGCCGGCCGGTCGAGGACCCCTTTGTCGTTACTGAAAGTTACCTCGTGTGCTCGGTGCCGCCCTGCCGCCCTGCCGCGCACCGCGGACGGGAGGGCGACCCCTCCCGTGCCGCCGTCTGGCCGGGCCGCGCGTCCGGCAACCGTCCGTCGAGGCGGCCCAGCGTCCGAGCGACCCGATCGAAAAGGAAGACGCATGACGAGACCACCCGCCTCATCATCCCGACGCGCTGTCCTGGCGACCGCCGGCGCCGGTCTGCTCGTCGCCGCCATGGCCGGCGCCGCCCCGGCCGCCGCGGAGCCGGGCCTCGACTTTCCCCGGTTCACCTACGCGGGCACCGCGTTCGACAAGAGCATTCTCGACTACAACCCGACCAACGAGTTCATCTTCCCGAGTGTCATCCGGGCCGCCGACTACTTCTCCGACCCGCTCGGCACCTACTACCTGTACTACGCCCCCCACGAGCGGCCCGGCGGGATCGCCCTGGCCTACTCCGACTCGATCGACGGCCCGTGGACCGAGTACGACGCCAACCCGCTGATCAGCAACACCTGGCTGCCGCACTACTCCACGGTCAGCCACGTCTCCTCGCCGCACGCCGTGTGGATCGAGGGCGAGCGCAAGCTGTTCCTCTACTTCCACGGCGAGAACTCCATCACCCGCTACGCCACCTCCGACGACGGCATCCACTTCAGCTACGGCGGCACCGCGGTGAGCCGGAACGAGACGACCGGCGGCGAGACCTCCTACGCCCGGGTGTTCGAGCAGTCCGTGCCGCGCCTGGGCACCCGGTACCTGATGCTCTTCATGGACAACCCGACCGCGGCGCTGCCCGGACCGACCGGCCCGGTGTCGCGGCGCATCCGCTGGGCGGTCTCCAACGACGCCCGGACCTGGGCCATGCAACCCGAACCGATCGTCACCCCGCAGGGCGGCGAAGGCCCGAACGCCTCAGGGCCGTTCTTCCTGCGCTGGAACGACCGCAACCTGGTGATCTACCACGCCGCCGACGGCAACATGCACGCGGTGGACGTCGGCGAGGACTTCGACCAGGAGATCCACCTCGGCATCGTGCACGACTCGATGGCCGGCGCACCCGACCTCGGCCGGTCGGCCGCGCCGACGTTCTACTTCGACGGCCGGACCGCGCACATGTACTACGAGGCCGGCGGACGGCTCACCGCGACCATCGGGCACGCCACCGCGACCCTGGCCGACCCCGTGCCCGTACGGCAGCTCGACTGCGCGGTGGACCGACCCGTCCTGTGGCCGCCGAACCACGAACTGGTCGACGTCGCCGTGACGGTGGATCTGCGCGACGGCGTGCTCGGCCCGAACGCGTTCGCTCTGACCGGCGTGACCGGCGGCGACCCCGCGGATGTCAGCGGCTTCGCCACCGGCGCGCCGGACACCAGCGGCGAACTGAGGGCGGAGCGGGCCGGCGATGGTGGGGACCGGGTCTACCACCTCACGTACGCCGGCCACGACGAGATCGGCCGTCCGGTCGGCTGCACCGTCACCGTCACCGTCCCGCACGACCAGGGCAACAACTAGACCAGCGGTCGGGCGGCACCCGCTGCCGCCCGACGTCTCCGGATGCCGTCATATCGCCGACATGGCGGCATCCGGGGGGCTCGGACGCCCCTGTGTCGCCGACATTGAGTCGATCAAGACGCGGCGGCCGCCCCTGGCGGGCCCCGGCGGCGACGGCCGCGGCGAGGTGCTGCCTCAGGGACGCCCGGAGGGGAGTTCGACGCAGCAGCGGCCGGGGCGGGGCGCGAGGAGGGCGCGCCGGTCGGTGGCGCCCAGCCCGTGGAGCAGGCCGGTGAGGAAGGCGTGGTTGAGTCCGCACACGAGGGCGGTGTGGCGGGCGGCCAGGGCGTGGAACGGGCAGTTGTGCAGCAGGATCCGGTCGGCGGTGGGGTGGGGTTCGAAACCGAGGTGGGTCAGTGCCGTGGTGAGGTCGGTCCCGTCGGCGGCGAGTGCGGTGCCGAGGGCTCGTCCGCGTTCGTGGGCATGCTGGCCGGCCGCCCGGCCCGCGTGGGCGGGATCGTCGTCGACGGCGGCGGCGAGGATCTCCGCGATGAGCTGGTAGCGGCGTTCGGGGATGGTCACCGCGATCCCCTCGCCGGCGGGTTCGTAGACCTTCGGCGAGCGGCCCCGGCCGCGGAGTTGGCCGGGTGGTGACTGGTACCTGGCCCGGAGCAGGCCGGCGCCGACGAGCTTGTCGAGGTGGAACGCGGCCAGGCCCCGGGACATGCCGGTGGCGTCGCCGGCCTCTTCCCGGCTGACCGGGTGGCCGGCGCGGCGCACGTAGTCGTAGAGGGCTCGCCGGGACGGGTCGACCAGGGCGCTCACGCCGGTCCACGGGTCGTCCACAGTCACAACCCGACGTTATCACCAGCTCCTGCTGTTGAAATTCATCGGCGCGGAGTGCAGGATGAGCATTATCGACAGCATCTGCTGGTGAAAAAGCTGGGGGTGGGCCATGCGCCCGTGCGAACAGGTGAAGCAGCCGGTGCTGCTGGCGGCGTTGGGCGTGGGTGGCAGCTGACATGACGGTGACCCCGATGCGGGTGGCCCGGCAGCGGCCCGCGCGTGACCTGGCCGCCGCGGAGCGAGCGGCGGCGGCGTTCCTGACCGCTCTCGGAGTTGACCTGGACCGCGACGGGCTGGCCGCCACGCCCGGGCGGATGGCCCGCGCGTACGCGGAGCTGCTGACCCCACGCGAGTTCGCGCTGACCACGTTCGACAACGACGAGGACTACGACGAGCTGGTCGTGGCGCGGTCCATTCCGATCCGGTCGGTGTGCGAGCACCACCTGCTGCCGTTCGTCGGCGTCGCGCACGTCGGCTACCTGCCCGGCGCGCGGATCCTGGGCCTGTCGAAGCTCGCCCGGGTGGTGGAGCTGTTCGCGCACGGCGCCCAGGTGCAGGAACGGTTGACCAAGCAGATCGCGGAATGGCTCACTGAACACCTGAAACCGAAGGGTGTCGGAGTGGTCGTCGAGGCCGAGCACCTGTGCATGACCCTGCGCGGCGTGCGGGCGGTGGGTGCCACCACCGTCACGTCCAGCCTGCTGGGCACGCTGCGCGACGATCCGCGCTCACGCGCGGAGTTCTTTGCCCTGGCCGGCCTGCGCGCCGGCTGACCGCTGTCTGCTGAGGAGTTCACCGTGGTTGACTCGCCCGTCCACGTCATCGTCGGGGCGTCGCTGGCCGGCGCGAAAGCCGCCGAGGAGCTGCGTACCGCCGGGTTCGCCGGCCGGATCCTGCTCATCGGCGAGGACACCGAGCGGCCGTACGAGCGACCGCCGCTGTCCAAGGGCTACCTGCTCGGCGCCGACCCGCGGGACAAGGCGTACGTGCACGAGCCCGACTGGTACGACACCTTCGGGGTGGAGCTGCTGCTCGGGGTACGAGCCACCGGGCTCGACCGGGCCGCCCACACCGTCCTGCTGTCCGGCCGGGACCCGGTGCGCTACGACAAGCTGCTGCTGGCCACCGGGTCGCGGGTACGCCGCCTCGACGTGCCCGGCGCCGACCTGCCCGGAGTGCGGTACCTGCGCACGCTGCCCGACGCCGACGCGCTGCTCGCCGACCTGCCCACGGCGCGGCGGGTGGTGGTGGTCGGCGCAGGATGGATCGGCCTGGAAGCCGCGGCTGCCGCCCGTCACCACGGCGCGGACGTGACCGTGGTGGAGGTGGATCGGGCGCCGCTGCGCCGGATCCTCGGCGACGACGTCGCCGCCCTGTTCGCCACCCTGCACCGCGCGCACGGCGTCGCGTTCCGCTTCGACGTCGGGGTGCGTGGCTTCCGGGCCGACGGCGAGGGCCGCCTCGCCGCCGTGGTGCTCACCGACGGCACCGAACTGCCGGCCGACCTCGCCGTCGTCGGCGTCGGGATCACCCCGAACACCGAACTCGCGTCGGCCGCGGGGCTGACCGTCGACAACGGTATCGCCGTCGATGCCGGGCTGCGCACCAGCGACCCGGACATCTACGCGGCGGGAGACGTCGCCGCGCTCGCCCACCCGCTGCTCGGCAGGCGGATCCGGGTCGAGCACTGGTCCAACGCCCTCAACGGTGGCAAGGCCGCCGCCCGCGCCATGCTCGGCGAACCCGTGACCTACGACCGGGTCCCGTACTTCTTCACCGACCAGTACGACCTGGGCATGGAGTACGCGGGCTGGGTCGAACCGGGCGGCTACGACCACGTGGTCTTCCGCGGCGACGCGACCATCGGCGACGGCGCACCCCCGCAGTTCCTCGCGTTCTGGGTGTCGGCCGGCCGGGTGCTCGCCGGGATGAACGTGAACGTCTGGGATGTGCAGAACGACATCCAGGCCCTGGTGCGCGCCGGCTGGGCCGGCCGGGAGGTGGACCTGGCCCGGCTCGCCGACCCGAGTGTGCCCCTGCACGCGCTCATCCCCTGATCCGTCGCGCCACACGCATCGGAACCCGGCGCCGTGCCCCGGCGGGCGCGGCGCCTTTTCCGGCAGTCACGCGGATCCAGGATCGGCTACGGGGGCGTCCCGGATCGCGAGTGCGGCCTGGACGAGCGCGGCGTGGGTCAGCGTCTGGGGGTAGTTGCCGAGGTGGGCGCCGGTCGCAGGGTCCAGTTCCTCGGCGTAGAGGCCGAGTGGGCTGGCGTGGTCGAGCATGGTCTGGAACAGTTCGACCGCCTCGCCGCGGCGTCCGGTGCGGGCGAGGGCCTGGACGAGCCAGAACGAGCAGGGCAGGAACGCCCCTTCGGTGCCGGGGAAGCCGTCGCGCCCCGGCGGGTAGCGGTAGAGGAGTGGGCCGCCGGCGGAGAGCCGGTCCCGTACGGCGTCGATGGTGCCGTGCACCCGGGACGACCCGACGCTGTCCATGCCCAGCAGCGGCAGGACGAGCAGGGCCGCGTCGAGATCCCGGGAGCCGTAGCAGCGGACGTAGCTGCCCGCTGTCGGGTCGAAGCCGCGCGTCCGGACCTCGGCGGCGATGGCATCTCGGGCCTCCCGCCAGCGTCGGCGTTGGCGATCCGACAGGGGGTGGGTGTCGGCGATGCGCAGGGCCCGGTCCAGGGCGAGCCAGCCCATGAGCTTGGAATGTACGTGCTGAGCGGGCGCCCGGACCTCCCAGATTCCGGCGTCGGGCTCCCGCCAGCAACGGGCGACCACGTCGGCGAAGCCGCGCACCGCCCGCCACGTCTCCGGGTACAGGCGGTGCCCCGCCTGCGCGAACGCCCAGGCGGCGTCGATCACCCAGCCGTAGCCGTCGAGCTGGTGTTGGCCGGCGGCGCCGTTGCCGACCCGCACCGGAGCGCTGTCGAGGTAGCCGGGCCAGCCGGGCAGGGCACGTTCCGCTGGTACGTGGCGGCCGTGGAGGGTGAGCAGCGCCGGCAGGCGTGGCCGCTCCAGCCGGCTGGCGTGCAATAGCCACGCGAGAAAGCCGTGGGCCTCGTCCGGTTTGCCGACGCTGAGGAAGGCACTGACGCCGATGCTGGCGTCCCGGGGCCAGACGTAGCGGTAGTCCCAGTTCCGTATGCCGCCCGGATCCTCGGGCAGCGACGTCGTGGGTGCGGCCACCGGGGCCTGCGAGGGCGAGTAGGTCAACAGCCGTAGGGTCAGCAGGCTTCGCACGACGTGCTCCCGGAAGGGCAGCGACTCGTCGATCCCGGCGGTCCAGGTCCGCCACCGGTGCTCGTCCTCGAGGAGCAGTTCCCAGGCTGCCGCCGGCTCGACGTGGATCAGCGGTTCGCGATGGGCCACGGCCAGCACGAGGGTGACCGCCTGGCCTGGCCTGATCGTGATCCTGGTGGGGCGACCCGGCTCGATGGCGAGTTCGGGCGCGCTGCCCAGCGAGACCGCGAGCGACCCCCACCCACACACCAGGGCCTGGCCCCGCTGGTGGACCCGGGGGCGGCGGTGTCGTGCGCCGAGGCGGGGGTCGAACTCGACGACGGCGTCGACCGCCGCCACCTCGGCCGACAGCCGCCGCACGATCAGCGTCGCGGGCAGCAGGCGGCCGCTGATCTCGGCCACCATGGCCTCGGTGAGGGTGAGGCGGCCGGCGCCTACCGCCCAGGTCGTCGTCAGTGTGGCGGTGTGCTGCCGGTAGCGTCGTTCGACGACCGGCGCCGGCCGGGCCGGGCCGACCCGGAACGTTCCCGCGTCCGGGCCCCCGACCAGCCGGCCGAACAGGGGCTCGCCGTCGAAGCGGGGCACGCAGAGCCAGTCGATCCCGCCGTCACCGGCGACGAGGGCGGCGGTGCGGGTGTCGCCCAGCAGCCCGTAGTCGCTGATCGGCGCCGGGGACCGGGGGCATGTGACGTCCGGTCCGTCGGTCATGGGATCGCGTCCCGACACGTCGCGGGGGGCCCCGGTGAGCGCGGCGGTGGGGACGGTCGCGAGGCGTGGGTCAAGCGGCCCTGAGGAGCAGTCCGAGGACGGCGCCGTACATGACGTGGACGACGGCTGCGACGGCGGGAGTCTGGATCCCGTAGTTGAGGGCGAACAGGCCGGGCGGCTCCAGCACGGCGGTGCTGGCCGGCCCCGCCCGCTGCGAGGCCATCCGCGGGTGGACGCCCGGAAGCAGCGGCAGGAGCACAGTCAGCGCGATCCCGACGTGGAGCATCCCGAACAGCGCCCCGATCCACCAGGTGGCGCGGTGCAGCAGGGCGAACGCGGCCGCGTAGCCGAGGGCGAAGCCCTGACCGGCGCAGAGATGGATGAAGAACCCGACGATCCGGGCCCGGTCGGGATCCTCGGTGACGAGGGTCCCGAGCACCAGGGGAAGGTCGAGCCGGGTGAGGCCGCCCAACTGGGCGGCGATCAGCGCCGCGGTGAGCGCCACGGTGGCGACCAAACCGAACAGCGCCCATCCGGCCCAGTCCATCTCAGCGGTTGTCGACGTCGCGTACGTTCCCGCTCGGCACGGCGAACGTCCCGGCGTACGTCTTCCCGGTCATCGGTCCACCTTTCGTGCCGAACAACGTGAAGGCTCCTGCCGGTTCATCGGGACGTCCGCCTCGCACCGACAGGCGACGACGCGGCCCCTCCGGCCTCTCACCATAGGCCACCGGGGCGGTGACACCGGGCTGCTCGCCGAGATCCGACGGGGACCGGGTCGTCGTCGGTCTTTCCGACGTGAGAGCCGGACAGACCCGGCTGCACCGCCACCTCGACAGCCGCCCTGACCGTGCCCGCGCGAGAAGTCCGAGCACCGGCGGCGCTGATCGTGTCAGGATGCTCGGCATGTCTGGGCGCGCCCTGAGCTTCGGAGCGGTGGCGGAGGCGTACGAACGGTTCCGGCCGGGGTACCCGGTGGAGCTCTACGACATGGTGACGACGTACGCGGGTCGGCCGGTTCGGACGGCCCTCGAGATCGGCGCCGGGACCGGCAAGGCAACCCGCCTGTTCGCTCGACGGGGGGTCACGGTCACCGCGACCGAGCCTGACGGAGCCATGCTCGCCGAGCTGCGTCGGCATGTGCCGGCGAACGTCAGGACCGTGCAGGCCGCATTCGAGGACCTGCGACCGGGCGAGAGCTACGGGCTGGTCTACGCGGCGGCGGCGCTGCACTGGACGAGATCCGAGGGCCGGTGGTCGCGCGTGGCCGGGCTCCTGGAGCCGGGCGGCGTCTTCGCCTCGTTCGGCGGGCCGATCCAGCTGGCCGACCCGGCCGTGGAGGAGGCGGTGCGCGCGGCCAGGGCACCGTTCCTGGAGAGCGACGAGGTTCCGTCTCCGGACGGGACGCCTCCGGGACATCACATGCAGTGGCCGGGTACGGAGCTCCAACGGTCCGAGTGGTTCGCCGACGTTCGACAGTCCGTGATCGAGCGACGCATGACGATGAGCGCCCACGACTACGTCGGCCTGCTGTCTACCGTCTCGGCCTATCTCGAACTGCCGCCCTCCGCGCGAGAGCAGGCGTACCGCCGGATCATGCAGGTCCTTCCCGAGGCCGTCGAGGTCGCCGCCGACATCACCGTCCATCTCGCGCGTCGGCGCCGCGGGTGGTAGCAGCCGCGGCGCGGGTTCAGCTGTTGCGCGGGTGGTTCGCGAAGAAGCGCCAGATCGAATCGGTGGCGGCCAGCGCCGTCGACGGCGGGTCCAGCCCGAGCAGGCGCTCCACCGCCGCCGGCGACGCGCCCGGCCACTGGTGCCCCGCGTCGGCGATGGTGATCAGCTCGACGTCGCGCCCGCCCGGACAGCGGGCGGTCGACGTGGTGACGGCTCCAGCGGTACGCACGTCCGGAGCGGCGCACCGCGCGATCTCGCGCCACCGGGCGATCTGGTCGGCGACGGGTCCACCGTCGATCTTGACGGGGCGCGCACCGACCCCGCCGTTGTCCAGCTTCCCCGGCCGGCCGTCGTACGGGACCACGTCGTCGGCTGTGCCGTGGACGTGGATCAGGGAGATCGGTGCCGGCGACGGGCAGGACCCGAGCAGCTTTCCCGCCACCACCCCGATCGCGGCGAACGTGGTGGTTTCGCAGGCCAACCGGTAGGCGAGCATCCCCCCGTTGGATATCCCGGCGGCATAGGTCCGGTTCGCGTCGATCGGCAGCTTGGCGGAGACGTCGGCCACCGTGGCGACGATGAACGCCGTGTCGTCGACGCCGTCGCGGGCCGGTCGCCCGCAGCAGTGGGCGCTCACCGCCCAGGACCGGTGGAGCCCGTCCGGGTACGCGACCACGAACCCCTCACGGTCCGCCACGGCGTCCCAGCCGTACGCCGTCTCCGCCTGGCGACCGTTGCCAAGGGCGCCGTGCAGCATCACCACCAGCGGTACCGGCGCGGACAGCGGCAGCCTGGCCGGCCGGTACAGCCGGAACGTGCGCTTCCTGCCGGCCACCGTGATGCTGTGGGCGGACGATCCCGTGGCGACCGGGCTCCGGGGGCCGGACGCGGTCGGCGCGGTCGCGTGTGGCGTGGTCGGCACGGCGGCGTCCCGCCGCGGCGGACGTGTCACGTCGCAGCCGATCAGCACGGTGAGGACGAGCGCGGCGGCCACCGCCACCGCTGACGCGGTACGCCTGACGGTGGCCGCCCTCGTGGGTCGCCGGTCCATCTGATGTCTCTCCCTCGCGGTGCTCGTCGTCGGCGGCGGGGGCCGGTCGGCGCACCGCACCGACGGGCCCCCGTCCCGAACGGGCTCGTCACTTTCCGCAGGCACCTCCGGGCGGGGCCGGTCGCCCCGTTCCGGCGGCGGAGCGGTTGGCGGCGGCCAGGGACAGCCGGATCAGCTCCCAACCGCCCTCCGGGACATCATCCTCCCTGTCGGTCCGCAGGTTCATCGGGTTCGCCATGCCGAGGTAGAGGGCCGAATCGTCGGCCACCATGGTGCGGATCCCGTAGTTGAGGTAGTTGCCGAGCCCGGTGGTGTCCACGGGCTTGGCAGGCCGGTTCGGGTTGTCGAACGCCCACAGGTCCGCGCCGTACGACGAGGCGCCGGCGGCGCCGAGCGTGGCTTTGACCTCGCCGCGCGACGTCCTGGCCAGGTAGCTCCAGTCCATGGTGCCGATGTACAGCGAGCCGCCGGCCACCACCATCTTCCAGATGTAGTTGTTGTAGCCGTTACCGAATCCCGCCGCGCCGAACTTGGGCGTGTACCCGGTCGGGGTCAGCCGCCACCCGCCCGCCCCGCCGTTGGCCTTCGGATCGAATGCCGGCAGTTTCGACTCGCCGTACAGAAGCTCGACCGACGCCTTGCCCTTGCAGGCGCAGGCGGAGTCGACGTTGCCGGCCCGGAAGATGCTCGCCGTGCGCTGCGTGTTCCGCACCGCGACGGGGCTTGCCTGCTTACGCTCCGGCTCGTAACGCTTCTTGTGCGCCTGCGTGCTCTTCATCGGTACGTGCATCGTTCCCCAGTAGAGGTAACCGCCGTACGAGGCGAGCCCGCCGAGGGCGTACGTCCCGGCCACGACGGGGTCCGGCTCGTACCTGGTCACGTTCCACACCTGGCTCCAGCCCTTGGCGTCGGCGGGGGTGAGGCCGGACTCACCGTCCGCCAGGCGCGGGCTCAGCCACACGCCGGGAACCCGGCCGCGGACACTGGCGCTGGGCCAGGTGATGAGCGCGATTCGTCCCTCGTGCGCGGTGATGTCCGAGACCTGCCCCGGCAGATTCCCCACCACCTTGAACCTGAACGGGTCGGACCTGGTGCCGGTCCAGCGCAGCACCGCGCCCCCGCCCAGGCCGTCGGGCCCCACGCCGACGCCGGCGTAGAGAGCGTCGTCGGCGACCACGAAGTTCCGGATGTTGCCGTATCGGGCGAGGGTCGTCGATCCGAGGAACCGGCCTGACTCGTCGTCGAAGGCGAACAGGTTGATGCCGACGAGAGCCGGCCCCCCGAGCAGCACGACGCCCCGGTGGGAGCCGGCGGCGCGGATCCCCACCGTCGAGTTCAACCGCAGCCTGTCCAGCGCGGACGCGTTGCCGATGTCGCTCCTCTTGTCGGTGAGTTGCCGTGTCCGCGTGTCGTAGCGGTACACGTCCGGTGGCCGCCAGTCCCCTCCCACCGCTGGGAGCAGCGGGTTGAACTTCCGCAGTTGGCTCTCGCCGTACTCGCACACGAAATCGTCGGTCTCGACCGGCTTGGTCTGCTTGAGGCCCGTCCCCGCGGTGAGGCAGTGGACGTTGGGGGCCGTCCCGAACCAGAGCTTGTCGCCCGACCTGGTCAGGCCCCACACGTACGCCTGGTTCACCTTCGGTACCCCGACCCTGCACGGCGGCCCGGGTGGATACGGCTTGCCGATGCCGGCGAAGCACTCGTCCGGTGCGGCCTTGGCCAGCAGTTCCGGCTCGGGGGACGCCGGTGCCGTCGACCCGTCGGTCAGGGGTGGTTGGTCCGCGAGCGCGAGTGTGTGTCCCAACGCATCCGTTCTGGAACGGTTGTGGGCCGTCGGAACGGCGGCGAGCAGCGGCATGGTCGCCAGGATGGCGGCGGGGAGCAGAGACCGGGTAAGGAGCCGGGTCCTATCCATAGATGGTCCTTAAGTTCGTAGGGCGGCGATGCGTCGGGCGGCTGGTGCCAGGACTTCGGGGTGCGGGCAGGTCAGATTTCGTTGGTCCTCGATTCCTCCGAGTCAACGTGAACGTGAGGCTGAAATCGGTTCTATCAGACAAACCCGACCTGACCGGCCAAAACGTCAAAGACCTACGCTTCTCGGTCGAGTGAGTCCTGCGGTGACGCGAGGCTCGTCGGCCCCCACGGCCCCGCAAAAGGTGAGGTAACTCCGCATACCCGAACGGTGACGCCGTCGTGACGGGGCGCGGCGAACATCGCTGGGGTGACACCCAGACGACGGGCGCGACCTCGGTCGTGAAGATCCGTAGCGCTGCCGCGCGGGGCCGGTCAGCACAGGAAACCCGGCGCGCCTGACCCAATCGACGGGAGTTCGATGAGTACCGCACCCGCCAGTCGCAATTTGGTGATCGTAATCAATCCCTGTGGTGCGGTTGAGCCCAGTCCGCGGATGGTGGCGGCCGCCGGTGCGGGCGGCGGGCTCGGTGTGTTCGACCTGGCCCGGGGCGACCGCCCGACGCTGCGGGCGCTGGAGCGGGCGGCGGCGGGATCGGCCGGGCCGATCGGGGTGCGGGTGCCCGCGGGCTGTGCCGCGACGGCGGCCGACGTGGAGCGCGCCGCGCGGGACCGGGTGAGCCTCCTCGTGCTGCCGGCGGACGGATCGTGGCCGCTGCGGGAGGCGGCGGAGCGCCATCGGGTGCTGGTGGAGGTGACAAGCCGTACGGAGGCGCGTACGGCGGCGGCGAGCGGCGCGTACGGGTTGATCGCGCGTGGTTCGGAGGCGGGCGGACGGGTCGGTGAGCTGAGCTCGTTCGTCCTGTTGCAGCAGTTGCTGGCTGACGAGGCGTTGGACCTGCCGGTGTGGGTGGCCGGCGGGATCGGGCCGCGGACGGCGGCCGCGTGTGTGCTGGGTGGCGCGGCCGGGGTGGTGTTGGACAGCCAGTTGGCGCTGATGCCGGAGTCGGATCTGCCGGAGGACGTGCGGGCCGTGATCGGGCGGATGGACGGCTCGGAGACGGTGCTGCGTGACGGCGTGCGGGGGGTGCGCCGCGACGGCCGGCCGGACGGCGCCGCCGCGTTGCTGCCGGTCGGTGAGGACGGCTGGTTGGCCGCGGTGTTCCGGCAACGTTGGCGGGGGACGGCTGCCGCGGTGCGCGGCATCCGCGCGGCGATCGCGGATGCGGTCGGGGACGCCGCGGCGGGTGGGTTGCTGGCGCCGGGTGCGCCGCTGGCGCGGGCGTTGGGTGTGCGGATCCCGGTGGCGCAGGGGCCGATGACGCGGGTCAGCGACGTGGCGGGGTTCGCGGCGGCGGTCGCCGGTGACGGTGCGTTGCCGTTCATCGCGCTCGCTCTCGCCGGCGGCGAACAGTCCCGGCGGATGCTGCGGGAGGCCGTGCGGGCCCTGGGGGAGAGCCCGTGGGGGGTGGGCATCCTCGGCTTCGCCCCCGAAGAGGTGCGGGCGGCGCAGCTCGCGGCGGTGCGCGAGGCCCGGCCGCCGGTGGTGATCGTCGCGGGTGGCCGGCCCGCGCAGGCCAAGGCCCTGGAAGCCGACGGCATCAACGTGTTCCTGCATGTGCCGTCGCCGGGGTTGCTGCGGCAGTTCCTGCGCGCCGGGGCGCGGCGGTTCGTGTTCGAGGGCGCCGAGTGTGGTGGGCACGTGGGACCGCGGACGAGCTTCTCGTTGTGGGAGGCGCAGGCCCTGGCGTTGGAGGAGTTCCTCGACGGCGCGCCGGTCGGGACCGACGGCCGCAGTTCCGCCTCCGCGGCGCCAGGCGGCGCTCCGGACGGAACGAAGGCCGCGCAGGTGCAGGTGCTCTTCGCCGGCGGCATCCACGACGCGCGCTCGGCCGCGATGGTGACGGCGTTGGCGGGGCCGCTGGCCCGGCGCGGTGTGCAGGTGGGCGTGCTGATGGGCACCGCGTACCTGTTCACCCGGGAGGCTGTCGAGTGTGGGGCGATCCAGCCGCTGTTCCAGCATCAGGCGATCGCGGCGACGGGTACGGCGGTGCTGGAGACCGCACCCGGACACGTGACGCGCTGCCTGCACAGCCCGTACGTCGACGACTTCCACCGGGTCCGGCACGAGTTGCTCGCGGCAGGGGTGGCCGGCCGGCGGGTGTGGGAGTCGCTGGAGGTGCTCAACGTCGGCCGGCTGCGGATCGCCAGCAAGGGCAGACGGCGCGAGGGAGGCGAACTGGTCGCGGTGGACGAGGCGGGCCAGCACGCCGAGGGCCTGTTCATGGCGGGCCAGGTCGCCGTGCTACGCGACGCGCGGACCACCGTGGCCGCCCTGCACGCCGGAGTGACCACGGGCGCCCAGCGCTTCCACGCCGAGCGCATCGCGGCGCTGGCGGCGACGCTCGGGCCGGGCGGCGAGGCGGCCGGACGGGCGCCGGTGCCGCCGCTGGACGTCGCCATCGTGGGTATGGCCTGCGTCTTCCCGGAGTCACCGGACCTGGCCAGCTTCTGGCAGACGATCCTCAGTGGCCGCGACGCGGTCACCGAGGTGCCCGCCGGGCGGTGGCCGGTGGACACCTACTACGCGTCCGAGGTGGAGCCGCGACAGGCGGGCCGGCTCAGCGTGTCGAAGTGGGGCGGGTTCATCGCGCCGATCCCGTTCGACGCGATCGGGTACGGCATCCCGCCGGCGGCGTTGGCCAGCATCGACCCGACCCAGCTGCTGGCCCTGGAGGTCGCACGCCAGGCCCTCCTCGACGCCGGGTGCGCGTCGGGCGTCGACCACTCCCGTACGGGGGTGGTGTTCGGCGCCGAGGTGGGCAGCGACATGGCGCACGCGCAGAACCTGCGCATGATGCTGCCCACCTATCTGGGGGAGGTGCCGGCGGAGCTGGAGGACCAGCTGCCCACCGTCACCGAGGACTCGTTCCCCGGCGTGCTGGCCAACGTGATCACCGGGCGGGTGGCGAACCGACTGGACCTGGGGGGACCCAACTTCACCGTCGACGCGGCGTGCGCCTCGTCGCTGGCGGCCCTGGACGCGGCGTGCAAGGAACTGGCCGCGGGCACCAGCGATCTGATGATCTGCGGCGGCGCCGACCTGCACAACGGCATCAACGACTATCTGATGTTCAGCTCGGCGCACGCGCTGTCGCCCACCGGCCGGTCCCGCGCGTTCGACAGCACCGGCGACGGCATCGCCCTCGGCGAGGGCGTCGCGTGTGTCGTACTCAAGCGGCTCGCCGACGCCGAGCGCGACGGCGACCGGATCTACGCGGTCATCAAGGGGGTCGGCAGCTCCAGCGACGGGCGGGCCCTCGGCCTGACCGCGCCGCGTGCCGAGGGGCAGCGTCGGGCGCTCGACCGGGCGTACGCGCGTAGCGGGATCTCCCCGCGGCAGGTCGGGCTGATCGAGGCGCACGGCACCGGCACCATCGTCGGCGACCGTACCGAGTTGGAGGCCCTGACGCGGCTGTTCGTCGAGTCGGGTGCGCAGCCGGGCAGCTGTGCGCTCGGCTCGGTCAAGTCGCAGATCGGCCACACGAAGTGCGCGGCCGGACTCGCGGGTCTGATCAAGACGGCGCTGGCGCTGTACACCGGGGTCAGGCCCCCGACCATCAACCTGACCCGGCCCAACCCGGTGTGGGATCCGGGGCGCAGCCCGTTCGTCTTCTACACGCAGGCCCGCCCGTGGAGCGCCCCGGCCGGCGAGCGGATCGCCGGGCTCAGCGCGTTCGGCTTCGGCGGCACCAACTACCACGTGGTGCTCGCCGCGCACGCACACACGGCCGAGCCGCGCCACGCCCGCCAGGAGTGGTCGGCAGAGCTGTTCTGCTTCCGCGGCCCCGACCGCTCCGCGGCGCACCGGGCGATGCGGCAGCTGGCCGCCGCGCTGCAGACCACCGACGCGTACGGCCGGCCGTGGCGACTACGCGACCTGGCCGCCACGGCGGCGGCACAGGCCGACCTGCGCTCCGGCCCCGTCCAGGTCGCGATCGTGGCCCGCGGGACCATCGAACTCGACCTGCTGTTGCGCCGCGCGCTCGCCGGCGAGCACGACCCCGGACGGGGACTGATCCAGCCGCCGCAGCAGCCCGCGGGTTCCGGCGCCGCCGGCGGGAAGGTGGCGTTCCTGTTCCCCGGGCAGGGCAGCCAGTACCCCGGCGCGTTGGCCGAGCTGTTCGTCACCTTCCCCGACCTGCGCCAATACCTCGAGCTCGGCGAGGAATGCGCGGACGTGCTCTTCCCACCGGCCGCGTTCGACCCGGCCGCGGAACGCGCCCAGCAGCAGCGCATCACCCGGATGGCCCAGCCGGTGCTCGGCATCGGCGGACTGGCCGTGGACCACCTGCTGCGTCGGCTCAACATCCGCCCCGACGTCGCCGCCGGGCACAGCTACGGCGAACTCGTCGCGCTGTGCGCCGCCGGCTCCTACGACCCGTCGACCCTGCTGCAGCTCAGCCGGCAACGCGCCGATGCGATCTTCGGCGCCACCGGTGACGATCCGGGCACCATGGCGGCGGTCGGCTCCACCGCCGAACGCCTCGTCCAGGTGCTGGCAGGTGCCGGTCTCGCCGACCAGGTCGTCCTGGCCAACCGGAACGCCCCCACCGAGCAGGTGATCTCCGGCCCCACTCCGGCGGTGCAGGCGGCGGTCACCGCGCTGAAGGCCGCCGGCCTGACGGCACGCCGACTCAACGTCGCCTGCGCCTTCCACAGCCCGCTCGTCGCCGCCGCCGTGGACCGCTTCGCGCAGGCGCTCGCCGTCCAGCCGGTCACACCGCCGGGCATCCCGGTCTGGTCCAACCGCACCGCCGCCGCCTACCCCGCCGCCGCCGACGGGGTACGGCACGAACTCGCCGCCCAGATCGGCGCCCCCGTGCGCTTCGTCGAACAGATCGAAGCCATGTACGCCGCCGGCGCCCGCACCTTCGTCGAGGCGGGCCCCGGGCAGGTACTCACCCGGCTCGTCCAGGCCGTCCTCGCCGACCGGCCGCACCTCGCCGTCGCCTGCGACCGGCGTACCGGCGAAGGGCTCCGTGACTTCCTCATCGCCGTGGCGCGGCTGGCGTGCGCCGGTGTGCCCGTACAGACCGGCTGGCTGTGGCATGGCCGCGACACCGTCGAGGCCACTGCGGCCGCGGCCGGCAGCCGCCCCTTCTGGACGGTGGACGGGCAACTTGTCCGTGACCGCGACGGTAACCGCCTCCCTGGCGGCATGACGCCCCCACGACGCATCAAGGAGTTGTCCATGACCGGAGCAACCGAACGCACCGCCAACGGTCGTGCTCATCGTAACGGGCGGGAAACCCCCGACGAGCTGCTCGCGGAGTTCCTCCGGACCAACCGGGAGATGATCGCCTCCCAGCGCGACGTCATGCTCGCCTACCTGGGCAACGGCACCAGCGATGGACCCCTCGCCCGGCCGCCGGAGACGCACCGCCCAGCGAGCTCGCCGGTCGACACGGCCGGCACCGCCGCGGGTCCACCGGTGCCGGGATCGCCGGTGCCAGCCATGGCAGCCCCTTTCGGCCCTGATTCCGCCGCCGCGCCGCCAGGCGCCGCGGTGGGCGGGACGGCGGGCGGGACGAAGACCGCCGTACCGGTCTCACCGGCGCCCGCGCCGACCGGTCCGCGCCTGCCGGTCCAGTCGGCCACGGTCAGCCCACCGGCCACGGTCAGCCCACCGGCACCGGTGGCGCCGGCACCGGTCGCGGTGCCGGCGGTCCCGCCATCCGACACCGGCGGGGCCCCCACCAGCACCGGCGGTGCGCCGGTCGCCGCGCCGGTCGCCACAGTCGTGGCGGAGCCGCCGGGTATCGACCTCCAGAGCGCGGTGCTGGCGGTGCTCAGCGAGCGGACCGGCTACCCGGTCGACCTGATCGATCTCGATCTGGATCTGGAGGCCGATCTCAGTATCGATTCGATCAAGCGGACGGAGGTGGCCGGTGAGGTGATCGCCCGGCTCGGGTTGTCGGCCGAGGGCGACGAGTCGGAGCTGGAGGAGCTGATCAAGGCCCGGACCGTGCGCGCGATGCTCGACCTGCTCACCACCCGGGTCAGCGATGCGGTCACCACCCCGGTGGGGGGTGACGCCGACGCTGCCACCTCGGCAGCCGCCGCCTCCGTCGTCCCAGCCGTGCCGGCGGGTGGTGCCGCCTCCGCCGTCCTGGCTCCGGCCGGCGCGCCCGTCGGCCCGGTCGGCACACCGGCACCGCCCGCGGCCGTGGCTGCGATACCGGCCGGCACGGACCTTCCGGCCGTGGTGCTGGCGGTGCTCAGCGAGCGGACCGGCTACCCGGTCGACCTGATCGATCTCGATCTGGATCTGGAGGCCGATCTCAGTATCGATTCGATCAAGCGGACGGAGGTGGCCGGTGAGGTGATCGCCCGGCTCGGGTTGTCGGCCGAGGGCGACGAGTCGGAGCTGGAGGAGCTGATCAAGGCCCGGACCGTGCGCGCGATGCTCGACCTGCTCACCACCCGGGTGAACGACGCCGTGGCCGCGACGGTCCCGGCATCGCCCCCGGGCGCACCCGTCGGGCCGGCACCGGCCGCGATGCTGCCCACGATCCCGGCACAGCCGCGGACGGCGCCGCCCGCGGCGACCCCCACGGGACACCAGGACCAGGAGCCGCGGACAGCGCCGGCAGCGGGCGGCGGGGCGCCGGCGGGTGGGGACGGGCGGCTGGGCGTCGCGCCGACTCGGATGCTCCCCACGTTGGTTCCGGTCCCGGAAGCGCCGACGCGACCGTCGACGGTGCTCGCGGGTGCCACGTTCGTGGTCACCGGCTCCGGTGCCGTGGCCGGTCAGGTGGTCGAGTTGCTGCGCCGGCACGGGGCGACCGTACGCACCGGCACGGCAGCCGAGCCCGGAGCCGTCGACGGCGTGGACGGACTGGTCCTGCTCGACGGGTTGGCCGGTGGACAGGTGCCGCTGCTACCCGGCGCGTTCGGGTTGATCAAACGGGTCCTGGCGGGCGGGCCGCGCTGGGTCTTCGCGGTCGCCGCCCCGAGCGCCGCCGCGGACGGCCTGGGTGGGCTGTTCCGCACCATCGCCCGGGAGTACCCGTCGACCACGGCGCGGCTGGTCCTCGTCGACCGCACGGAACCCGCGCAGGGACTCGCCCAGCAGATCGTCGACGAGTTGCTCCTCGACGGCGACACGACGGTGGTGCACCGCGGCGACGGCGGGCGGCGCGCGTACGACCTGATGCCGGCGGGCCTCGGGGCGCTGGCGGCCGGCGGCGCCGGCCCGGCCGGCGACGGCGTGGCAGAGGCCCGGGCGATCGGCCTGGACCGCGACTCGGTGGTCGTGCTGGTCGGTGGCGCGCGGGGCATCACCTCCTGGTTCGCACGTGCTCTCGCAACGGCTGCCGGGTGCCGCATCGAGCTGGTCGGCCGTACCCCACTGCCGCAGGGCCCGCCGGACCCGGTGTTGGCGGCGGCCACCGACGCGGTGGCGCTGCGGGCGGCGCTCGCCGGCCAGGGCATCGGCTCCCCGGCGACGATCGCCCGCACGGCTCAGGAGATCCTGGCCGGCCGGGAGGTCGAGGCCACCGTGCGGGAACTGGGCGAGCGGGGAGCCCGGGTGCGCTACCACAACCTCGACGTACGTGACGCGCAGGCGACCAGGCAGCTGATCACCGCGATCCACGGCGAGTACGGCCGCATCGACGGGCTGGTGTACGCCGCCGGGGTGATCGAGGACAAGCTGATCGCCGACAAGGATCCGCAGTCGTTCACCCGAGTCTTCGACACCAAGGTGACGGGCGCTCAGGCGGTGCTGGGCGCGCTGGAGGGCCTGCGCTACCCGCCGAGGTTCGTGGTGCTGTACGGCAGCATCGCGGCGACGTACGGCAGCCGCGGCCAGAGCGACTACGCGGCAGCCAACGACGCCCTGGAGGCGATCGGCACCCGCTGGAGGGTCCGTACCGGCAACCGCTGCCTGATCGTCCACTGGGGACCGTGGACGCCGGTGGAGGGCCACGGCGGCATGGTCACCGCGGAGCTGAGCCGGGCGTACGCCCGGCGCGGCATCCGTCTGATCGACCCCGAGGACGGCGCGCTGAGCCTGCTGGGCGAGCTGGCCTGGGGTGATCCTGCGGACACCGCCGTCGTCTACGCCGCGTCGGGCTGGTGATCGGATTGCACGGCGACCAGATCGCGATCGTGGGGATGGCCGCGCTGCTGCCCGGCGCGGGTGACCTCGACAGTTACTGGCGCAACCTGGTCAAGGGGTTCGACGCGATCACCCAGGTGCCGCCGCACCGGTGGGATCCGGAGTTCTACGACCCGGCGCAGGCGCACCGGCCGGACCGGGTGTACTGCCGCCGCGGCGGCTTCGTCGACGACTTCGCCGCCTTCGACCCGCTGAGGTTCGGCATCATGCCGGCGTCCGTCGCGGACATCGAGCCGGACCAGCTCATCGCGCTGCAGGTGGCCGCCGCGGCCATCGACGACGCCGGTGGCGGCGACCGGCTTCCCGCCGGTGACCGTGTCGGCGTGATCCTCGGTCGGGGTGGCAGCATCAGCCCCGCCGCGGCCCGGTACGCCCTGCGGGTGCGGATGTCCAGCCAGACGATCCACCTGCTCCGGGAGCTGATCCCGGACCTGCCGGAGAGCCGGTTGGAGGCTGTGCGGCAGAGGTTCGACGAGCGGCTCGGCGAGCACCGGCCGGAGGGGACGATCGGGCTGGTGCCGAACCTGGTCGCCTCCCGGGTGGCCAACCGGCTCGACCTGCGCGGTCCGGCGTACACGGTGGACGCCGCCTGCGCGTCGTCGCTGGTCGCGGTGGACCAGGCGATCACCGAGCTGACCAGCGGCCGGCTCGACGCGGTCCTCGCGGGAGGCGTGCACCACGTGCACGACATCGGTTTCTGGTCGATCTTCAGCCAGCTCGGCGCGCTGTCCCGGCGGGGCGAGATCCGGCCGTTCGACAGCGCGGCGGACGGGCTGCTCATCGGCGAGGGCACCGGAATCGTCGTACTCAAGCGGATGGCCGACGCGCGGCGCGACGGCGACCGGATCTACGCGGTGATCCGCGGCAGCGGAGGGTCCAGCGACGGGCGCGCCGCGAGCATGGTCAACCCGGTCAGCGCCGGGCAGGTGCTGGCCGTCCGGCGGGCCTGGGCGGCGGCGGGACTGGACCCGACCGCCCCGGACGCGCTCGGCCTGCTGGAGGCACACGGCACCGCGACGCCGACGGGCGACGCCGTCGAGCTCGCCACCGTCGCCGAGGTGTTCGGCCCGCACCGGGGCGGGGTACGACCGGTGATCGGCTCGGTGAAGTCGATGATCGGTCACACCATGCCGGCGGCCGGCAGCGCAGCCCTGATCAAGGCCGCCCTGGCCGTGTACCGCGGCGTGCTGCTGCCGACGCTGCACTGCGACACTCCGCGGCCGGAGCTGGAGCGTACCCGGTTCGCGCCGATCAGCGGCGCCCAGCCGTGGGAGAGCGACGGACCCCGCCGCGCCGCCGTCAACGCCTTCGGCTTCGGCGGCATCAACGCCCACATCATCCTGGAGGAGGCGCCGGACGCCTTCGCGTCCCGTCGGGGCGGCACGGGCACGACCGGGCCGGCGCCGCGCGCCGTGACGGCGCCCGCGGCGACGGCGGCCGGCCAAGCCACGGCGGCCGGCCAAGCCACGGCGGCCGTCGAACAGCCCGACGAGGTGCTGTGGTTGGCCGCCCCCGACCCGGCCGCACTGGCCCGCCTGCTCGACACCGACGACCACGCCGTACGCGCCCTCGGCGCCGCCCGGGCCCGCGGGGCCGGTCCCGCCGGCGCCCGTGGTCCGGCGGACGAGCGCTGCCGGCTCGGTGTCGTCGCCCCCGACACCAGACGCCTCGCCACCGCCCGACGCGCCGTCGCCAAGGGGCAGCCCTGGCGCGGCGCCCGCGACATCTGGTTCAGCCCCACCCCGATGCTCGCCGACGGCTCCCGAGGCCAGCTCGCCTTCGTGTTTCCCGGGATCGAGGCGGAGTTCAGCCCGCGCACCGCGGACGTCGCGGCGCACTTCGGCCTGCCCGACCAGCACTGGTCCGCCGACGACCTCGGCCGGCACGCCGCCGGCGTGATCGAGCTCGGCAAGCTGCTCAACGACGCCCTGCACCGCATGGGGATCACCCCACAGGCGGTCGCCGGGTACAGCATCGGCGAGTGGACCGCCGCGGCCACCACCGGGATGATCAGCCCAGCGTCCATGGGCGGGTTCCTCGCCACGTTCGACTCGGCGGCGGTGGAGACGCCCGGCCGCGCGTTCGCCGTCGTGGGCGGGGCCGCGCAACAGGTCACCCCGCGGCTCGCCCGCTACCCGGGGGTGGTCCTCTCCCACGACAACGCGCCCGCCCAGTGCATCGTCAACGGGCCCGAGAACGAGATCGACGGCCTCGTCGAAGCGCTGCGCGGCGACGGCGTCCTGTGCCAGAAGCTGCCGTTCCGCGCCGCCTTCCACACGCCGGTGTTCGCGACCGGGCTGGAGTCCATCGGCGGGGCCCTACCCAGCTGGCAGGTCCGACCCGCCCGGGTACCGGTCTGGTCGACCACCCTCAAGGCGCCGTTCCCCACCGAGCCGGACCGCGTGCTGGAGGTCTCCGCACGGCACATGCTCGAACCGGTCTGGTTCCGGCAGACCGTCGCGGCCATGTACGACGCCGGCATCCGGGTCTTCCTGCAGGTCGGCGCCGGGCAGCTCGCCTCGGTCATCGCCGACAACCTGCGCGGCCGCGACCACCTCGCGATGCCGGTCAACGTCGCGCATCGCGGCGGGCTGAACCAACTGCGTCGGGTCGCCACGGCGCTGTGGGTCGAGGGCGCCGCACCGGACCTGCGCGCCCTCGACACGACGACCACGGGTCGTGCCCGGGCCGCGGCGCCCGCCACCGACCAACCCGCCCGCCGTCGCCCGGTCATGCGGCTCGACCTCGGCGGCGCGCTGGTCCGCCTCGGCGAGGGAGCCGACAAGCTGCTCGGCGTCTCCGTGTCCCCGCCGCGGGCCGCCGAGGCCCCGCAGGCGGCGGTGCCCCCGCAGGCCCCTGCCGGCGCGTCGAGATCGCCGGCCGTGGCGACGCTGCACAATCTCACCGGGCACTCCAGCGCCGCCGCGGAACTCGCCTCGCTGTTGACCGACCCACCGAACGGCGCGGTCGGCGGCGGTGGCAGCGGACACCCGTCGCCGATGCCACCGCTGCACGCCCACCGTACGGTCCTGCGGGTCGCCCTCGACACGATGCCGTACCTGCGCGACCACTGCTTCTTCGTGCAACCCGACGACTGGCCCGACCCGGAGGACCGCTGGCCCGTGGTGCCGGGCACCACCGCCGTACAACACATGATGGACGCCGCCCAGCAGGCGGCCCCCGGCATGCGGGTCGTCGGCGTGCGCGGCGCCCGGTTCAACCTCTGGTGCATCGCCGCGCCGCCACAGGACGTCGAGATCACGGTCAAGCCCGCCGGTCCCGGCCAACTCGCGGTGACCTTCGGCAGCTACGCCCGTTCGACGATCGAGGTGGCACCGGCCTACCCGGCCGACCGTCCGGCGGTCTGGCAGCACGACCCCGCCACGGAACAGCCGCCGCGGATCAGCGCCGAGGAGATGTACGCCGAACGGTTCGTGTTCCACGGCCCCCTGTTCCGCGGCGTGACCAAGGTGCACGCCGTCGGCGACAGGCACATCCGCGGCGTGGTGACCGCCCCGTCCCCGCCCGGTGGGCTGCTCGACAGCACGTTCCAACTGGTGGCCAACTGGATCGTCACGACGCAGCCGTACTCGGCGCTGCCGGTGGGGATCGGGCACGCACGGTTCTTCGGGCCGCCGCCGGCACCCGGTACGACGTTCGAGTGCATCGCCCGCGCGCGTTCGACCGACGACACGCAGCACGTCTTCGACATCCAGCTCGCCCTCGACGGCCGGGTGTGGGCGCAGCTCGAGGGCTGTGTCGAGCGGCGGTTCAAGAGCCACCCCACCGTGCCGGAGGAACGTTTCCCGGAGCGCCACTCGATGTCGCTGCGGCAGCCGGAGGGCTGGGCCATGGCCTTCGACTGCTGGCCGGACCTGGTCACCCGCGGCATGACCGCGCGCGGCATCCTCGGCAACAGGGGCTACATCGACTACGAGCGGCAGCCGCCCAAGGCGCGCAAGCAGTGGCTGCTCGGCCGGATCGCGGCCAAGGACGCCGTCCGCTTCCAGCTGTGGGAAGGCGGCCACACCGATGTGTACCCGATCGAGCTGACCGTCACGAACGACCCGAACGGCCGCCCCCGGGTGCGCCCACGCCCCGGCCGCGGCTTCCGCGACTGGGACGTCTCACTCGCCCGCGTCGCCGAGGTCGGGGTTGCGATCGCCGCGGCCCGCGAGCCTGACGCGCCGCCCGGCGCACCCGGCGTCGGCATCGACGTCGCCGAGATCACGGAGCCGCCGGAGGGCGCGGTCGCGTCCGCACTGTCGGAACCAGAGCGACGGATGCTCGACTCGGTGACGGCCGGCGACGGCGACCGGTGCCTGTGGTTCGCCCGCTTCCGGGTCGCCAAGGAGGCCGCCGCCAAGGCAGAGGGCACCGGACCGGCCGGCGACCCGCGACGGTTCAGGGTGGTGGCCGCCACGTCGGCCGCCCTGACCGTCGAGGTCGGCGACCGTGTCTACCAGGTCGCACATCGAGAGGTGTCCAATCCCGAAGGCCTTCCCCCGAGGCGGTACGTCGTCGGCTGGACGTGGGGACCGGAGCCTGCCCACCGGACCGGCCGCCCGTAGCGCGAGCACGAGAGGGGACATCACATGTCTGTGGACCAGGCCAGGATCCTCGCCGAAGTAGCCGAGATGTTGCACGCGATCCGCGACGACGCCGGCGTCGACGGTGAGATCACCATGGCGACCAGGTTCCAGGACGACCTGGAGATGGAGAGCATCGACGTCATCTCCCTCGCCGGCCGCCTGCAGGTCCGGTACGGCAACGCGGTGAACTTCGCGCAGTTCGTCGCCGGCCTCGACCTGGACTCCGTCCGGGAACTGCGGGTCGGTCAACTCGTCGAGTACATCGCCACCGCGCTCGCCGGGACGGAAGCCGGGGACGGCAGTGCGGACGCCGGCCTCGGCAGGGCCGGCCTGCCGGCATGAGCATCGTGCGGGCCAACGGGCTCTCCGTACACATGGAGCAGCTCGTGCCAAGCGAGGCCGGGTCCGGGGCGGCCTCCGGCCCGACCGCCGTGTTGATCCACGGCCTGGCCGGCGACAACCTGGCGAGCTGGTATCTCAGCCTGGCCCACCCGCTCGCCGCCGCCGGCTTCCGCGTGATCATGTACGACCTGCGTGGGCATGGAAACAGCGAGCGCCCGCCGGAGGGCTACACGCTGGACGACTTCGTCGACGACCTGGCGGCGTTGCTGGCCGTGCTCGACGTGACCGGCCCGGTCCACCTGCTCGGCAACTCCTTCGGCGGTACGGTCGCGTTCAGCTACGCGGCACGCCACCCTGAGCGGGTCGCCGCCATCGTCGCCGTCGAGTCGTCCCCGCCCACGGCGGCATGGTTCGAGCGGGTGGCCAGGCGGCTCGACGCTGCCGCCGAGCACCTGCCGCACGACCATGTGCTCGCCAGGATCAGCGCCGAACGCGGGGAGCGCGCCAGCCGCCGGGCCAGGGTGGCTCGCGAGGTGCTCGCTGCCACGAGCCTCGCGCGCGACCTGCCGGCCAGCCGGCTACCGGCCGAGGAGCGGATCGCCGCGATCCGGTGCCCGATGCTGTGGCTGTACGGCGGATGCTCAGCCGTGGTCGATCTGGCCCCCGAGGTACGGCGGCTGCTGCCGGACGCGCGGATCGTCACCGTGCCCGGCCAGAGGCACTCCATCCTCATCGACCAGCCGGCCACCGTCCGCGACATCGTCCTGTCCTGGCTGCGCCGGGACGGCGGCGTCCACCCCGGCCCCGGGGAGGCCGCAGCCGCGCGTGACGGGCGGGACCAGCCACCTTCACCCGCTGCTTCGCATTGATTCCGCATCACTCAGGAGGCTGTCGATGGATTCACCGAACCCCGATCAGGCCATCATCATCAGCACCGGTCGGTGTGGGTCGACGCTGCTGTCCGACCTGATCGCCGAGCAGCCCGACACGCTGTCGGTCCAGGAGTTCTTCGTGCCGGTGGGGTCCTGGATCGACGACGAGGAGAGGCTCAGCGGTGTCGAGTACTGGTCGAGGTTGAGCAGACCCGGCCCGGAACTCACCACCCTCTTCCGGATCGGACTCGCGCCGCCCGAGGTGCGCTACCCGGAGGACGGCCGGTGGGCCGGCAACCTCGGGGAACTGCCGCGACTCCTGGCGACCACGCTGCCGAAGATCTCATCCGACCCCGACGACCTGTACGACACACTGGCCGAGCTGGTGCCCGGGTTTCCGGCCCAGCCGGCGGCGCGGCACCATCAGATGTTCCTGGAGCTACTGACCTCGCTCACCGGCCGACGGCGCTGGGTGGAGCGCTCCGGGGGCTCCAGTCATATCGCCCCGTCTCTGCTGAGGACCTTTCCCACTGCGAAGATCGTCTATCTGACCCGCAACTGGGTGGACACCGCCGAGTCGATGAGGCGCCACTCCTACTTCCAGCTTCTGGAGCTCCGTATGGATTCGTTCCGCCGGTACGGGCTCGACCCGTTCCAGGTCGCCGCCGGCGAGTCGGTGCCGGAGGAGATGGAGCGCTGCCTGCCCGGCCGGCTGACGGCCCGGACGCTGCGCGATCGCGGCCGGGAGGTCGGGCGTTACCTGGCCCTGTGCGCGTTCCTCGCCAGCGAGGCCGAGCAGGCCATCGCCGACGCCGGGCCGCGGGAGGTGCTGACGATGACGTACGAGGACCTCGTCGACGACCCGGTGACGCAGCTCGGTCGGCTGGGCCGGTTCCTGGGCTTCGACGAGTGGGCGCAGTGGGCGCACCGGGTTGCCGGGTCGGTGCAGACCCGCCCCCGTGGGCAACGAGGCGGCGGCTCTCGGAGGGCGGCCTGCGCCGGGAGGTCGTGACAGCGCCTGAGTCGTCCTTGCCGGACTGCCTATCGACATGCTTAGATGCGTCGTCGCTGGTTCATGCGCTCGCGGCTCCGGTCGGCGTGTGGGGTGGACCTGGGCGCCAATCGCATTGATGCCGGCAGTCGATGCAACTAGGAGGAAATGTTGTCCACGCGTAGTAGCCGCATTCTGCGCGGCGTCGTCGCCGTGCTGACCACGGTTCTCACCACCGCGGCGGTCAGCGCCGCCAGCGCCACCGTGGCCTCGGCCGCCGTCAACACATCCCCCAGTTTCCTGGTCGTCTACAACAACAACATCGAGAACTGGCTGCCCGAATCCTGCGCCGACGGCAAGATCTGGGATCGGCTGGTCACCTACATCAAGGGCCGGCCGCTGAGCCCGGACATCTTCACCGTGCAGCAGGTCTCGAACCAGGCGCAGCTCGACGTGCTGACCCGGTACCTCTCCGACGAGCTGCCCGGCACGTACGCCGGCCAGATCGCGATCGCGGAGCCGGGCTCGATGGGCTACACCAGCACCTGCGGCATCATGAAGAACCAGCAGACCAACGCGGTCATCTATCGTTCGGACCGGTTCACCTACGAGGCTGCCACCCGCTGGCGCTCCGACGCCCCGGAGGACTACGACGCGGGCACTGGCCCTTGCCGGAACCTCGAACCGACCAGGAGCAGCCAGGACCGGGTGCACAACATCGCCGTCCGGTTGCACGACAACGTCGCCAACCAGAAGGTCTCGGTGGCCTCGATCCACTGGCCGACCAACACCTGGTACGGCCCGAAGTGCGCGGCCGAGAACATCAAGGAGGCCGACGAGGCGATGGGCCGGCTCGGCGGCGATCTGAAAATCGTCGCGGGTGACACCAACGCCGAGCCCGACGACGCGGGTTGGTGGCTCGACGGCAAGAGCTACGGGTACCGCGACCCGATCGCCGAGAAGTGCGGCAGCCGCAACTGCTCGTCGGCGTACGACACCCTCGGCAGCCGGCGGATCGACTTCCTGCTGGTCAAGAGCGGCAACGGCTTCAACAACGTCGGGACCATCAACACGACGCTGACCGGTGGCGACTACTCGGACCACCTCGCCGTCGCCGCCTACGTCAACTACTGACGACCGATACCCGGCGGCACCGATCGCCGGCCGGCCGTGTTCCGGGCTGGCCTCGGTGGGCGGTGCCGCCGTCCGGACCCCGCGAGACCCGCTGCCGCTGGCCGCCCCCGCGCCTGCTCCTGGGGATCCTCAGGCGCGCAGCCCTTCCCCGGTGGCGATGATGGCCTTCTCGAACCACGCCGCGGTGTTCCCCGCCGATCGGGTCCAGACCGCGACGCACTGCACCACCCGGCCCTGGTGCAGGCAGCCGTAGCGGTGGGGAAATGGCGTGCCGTCGGGGAGCGTCATGGTGGCGGTCACCGCGCGGCCGGGCACGCCGACCCCGGCCGGCAGGTCGGCGGCGGTGTGCCCAGCGGTCACCTGACCCGCCTCCACGTCCTGGCCGCACGTCTCCAACAGGTCGAAGATCCGCCGTACGGCCTCGGCCGCCACCGCCTCGTCCGGGTAGACCACAGTCTCCTGGGTGACCTCGGCGAACTCCTCCGGTGCGGTGCCGTCCGGGGTGCCGAAGACGTGCGTCACCGCGACCAGGCGCCGGTCCAGCAGCGGCAGCGGTTGGCCGCACGCCACCCCGTCGGAGTCCAGCTTCTCGTCCGTGTGGGCGGGATCCTCGGCCAGCCCGACCAGGCGCCCGGTGGCGGCGTGCCGGTCCCGCAGGCCTCGTGCGGCGCCGCCGTCACTGGGCGAGAGAGCGACCAGGGCCGTGGCCGGCGCTGCGGGCGTCGACCCGCCGGTGGCCGGAGCCGGGTCGCAGGCAGCGGTTGACGCGAGTACGGCGAGGAGAGGCACCGAAGTGGACAGACGTCGGACCATGGCGGCGAGCATAGGCTGCTGGTGGTCGGAAGGACGGGGAGGCGGACACGTGACGGTCGAAGGGTTCACCGAAGAGGGATACGGCGCCGTACGGCAGGTGTTCCAGCGCCTGGTCGACGAGGGGCGGGAAACCGGCGCCGGGCTGTCGGTGTGGCGGGACGGCCGGGAGGTGGTCCGGCTCAGCGGGGGATGGGCCGATGCGGAGCGGCAGCGCCCGTGGCGCGACGACACGCTGGTTCAGCCCTACTCGCTGTCGAAGACGTTCGCCACCCTCGCCGCGCTGGTGGCGGTCCGCGACGGCGCGCTGGCCCTCGACGAGCCCGTCGCCGCGTACTGGAAAGAGTACGGAGTGAAGGGCAAGGAGCGGACCACGCTGCGCCAGGTGCTCACCCACCAGGCGGGGCAACCCCGGTTTTCGCGGGAGGCCGCGCACCTGGACCTGCTCGACGACGCCGGGCTACGGGAAAGTCTCGCGAGGGCGGCGCCGGAGTACGCCCCGGGCACCGCGCTGGGGGAGCACGCACTGACCTACGGCCACCTCATCGACGGGATCCTCCGAGCCGCCACCGGGCGCAGCCTCCAGCAGGTGTTCGACGGTGTCGTGCGACCCGCGCTCGCCCTCGACGCCTGGTTCGGCGTGCCGGACACCGAACTCGGACGTGTCGCCGATCTCGAGTACGCCAGCCCGGACTGGCCGCGACAACTGCCCGCGGCGCAATGGCTGCAGATCCCCGACGGGGCATTGGACACCCGCCGGACAAACTCCCGTGCCTGGCGGCAGGCGGTGTTCGCCGCGGCCAACCTGCACACCACCGCGACCGCCATGGCCGGCTTCTTTTCCTCCATCACGGACGAACAGGGGCCCCTGCGTGAGCTGCTCGGTCCGCGGTTGCACGCCGAGATGCTCGCCTCGCAGGTCACCGGCCACGACCACGTGTTCGGCACCAGGCTCACCTGGACGCTTGGCTTCATCCGCGACCGCGGCAAGATCGCCAAGGGCGGTATCGGTGGCTCCGCCGCCTGGTGGTCCCTCAACCACCACCATTCCTGCGCCTACCTCACCCGTCGGCTGGACGACCACTCCCGAGCGGCCCAGATCGCTGCCGCACTCGGTGACGACCTGGCCGTGGTCGGCGAGGACTGAGCACCTGGTGAAAGGTGGCGGGAAACCGGCCAGCCCGGGGAGGTCGGCGACCGGACGGACGCGACCTCCCCGGGCTGGGGAGACGGCTGCGGCGGTGTCAGGAACGCCGCTGCGGCAGTACGACGATCGCGTCCCCGTCCGGCCGTTCGCCCGTGCTGTCGCTGGGCAGGCCCTGCAGCGCGCCGTCGACCACCATGGCGGTGGAGCCGCCACCATCGAGGTTGATGGCGTCCACGGCGCCGAGGCCGCGCATCACCTGCGCCACCTCGGGGATGCTGAGTCCCACGCTGTGCGCCGGACGGCGGCCGTCGACGGTGAGCAGGATGATCCGACCGTCCGCGGTGACACCCGCGGCGGTCCGCGGGTTCCGCCGCAGGTACCAGCCGGTGTAGAACGAGCCCCGGTCCGCGCCGCCGATGCTCTCGGGGCTGAACCCGTCCCGGACCGGGTCGAGCGCGATCTCGCCGTCGCGCAGCAGCAGCGGACCGCCGTTGACGACAGAGGTGGCCGCCGTCAGCGGCAACGGCGTACCGCGCTCGGCATCGAGGACGGTGCGGCTCACCGCGAGCGGCTCGCCCGGGCGGGCGTGCTCGCGCAGCCACTGGCCGCCCGTGCCGGTGCCCTGGAGCAGGCTGCCGTCGGCCGGTACCGGCCCACCGAGGCGCTCCCGCACGGCGACCACGGTGCCGCGGGCGTCGAGCGTCACCTGGTAGCCCTCGCCCTCCGGGGCGGCCGGCCCGAAGACGGGCGTGATCGCGACCAGCTCGTTGTCGTTGCCGCAGGTGTAGTCGTGCGCCGGGCGCGTGAACGGGTACGCCTCGCCGACCCCGCCGCAGTTGACGACCAGCCCAGGCCTGCGGTTGAGACCGGTCATCTCGCGTTGGAAGCCACCGGCCCGCACCGACAGTCGCGTCGCCAGCCGGCGTACCGCGGTGCCCTGGCCAGAGTCGGTGGGGACGACCAGCGCCGGCCGGTCGTTGACGGCCTCCGACACCAGGTCGCCGTTGACGACCGAGATCCCCGCGAGGTCGCCGTCGGTGCCGGCCAGCCCGGGGCCGGGCTGCCCCGTCCCGGTCGGGGAGATGACGAAGAAGCCGCCGTTGACGGCGGCCAGTGCCCCCGTACGCCGCGCGAGGGAACTGGTCGTCTCCCGGCCCGGCACGATCTGCGTGGCCAACTCCGAGCCGAGCCGCCCCCGGAACTGACGCGGGTCGACGACCAGTACGTCGACCGACCACGGTCCGGTCGTCGGGTGGCCGTCCTCACCCGTGAACTGGACGCTGCCGCGTACCCCCTTCGTCTGGAGGTCGGCCGCGATCGCCTGCGCCCCCTGCTGGTCCGGGGAACGCCCCACCCGGACCATCCACCCGAGTGGACGGTCGTCCACACCGGTCGGCGACGGCCCGGCGGTGGGGTCCCGCCGCGGTTCGTAGCCGGCCGCTCGGACCTGCTGCTCCAGCGAGACAGCCGCGGCCTCCGTGGTCGCCACACCGATGGTGACGGTCCAGAAGTCCTCGGCGGAGGCCGTCCCCCGCTCGATCGCGATGTGGGTGACGCCCTCGGAGAGCTGGCGGACGGTGCGGGTCTCGGCCAGGGTCGCCGGCCCGAGCGGCAGCGCACCGAACGCGTCCGCGAGCGGCTGGCCGTCGGGGCGGCCCGGTGCGGCCGCGGCCAGCGGGGAGACGGCGAGACAGACCGCCGTCACCCCGCCCGCCAGGCCGAGTCGTACGGTGTTGCGGCGCATGGTCATCCTTTCGGTTCCGAGAGAGCTGGCCAGAGCCTGGCCAGCGATGACGACGCGGAGCTGAACGGCGGATGTGGCGGAACCCAGGGTTCGGTGTCCTGCGCGGGCCCCGGTCCGCGGCGGCCGCGCTACGCGTCCCAGGCGACCTCCACCCGCTTGAAGCCGCGGGCGAAGAAGATGACGTCCCGCTCGGTGGCGTCCGGGCCGGCCAGCCGCAGGTTGGGCAGCCGGTCGAGCAGGCGGGGTAGGGCGATCCGCAGTTCCAGGCGCGCCAGCGGTGCGCCGACGCAGGCGTGGATCCCCTTGCCGAAGGCGAGGTGGCGGTTCGCGCTGTCCCGGGTGACGTCGAAGGCGTCGGCGTCGTCGAAGACGGTGTCCCGGTTGGCCGAGCCGAAGTGCACCATCAGTCGGGCGCCGACGGGGAGGCGCACCCCACCCAGCTCGGTCTCCTCGGTGACCGTCCGGAACAGGCCCTGCGCGGGGCTCTCGTACCGCAGGATCTCCTCGACCATGGTGTCGACCAGCGTGGGGTCGCGGCGGACCCGGTCGAGCTGGTCGGGGTGGTTCAGTAGGGCGACGAGCCCGTTGCCGATGGCCCGGGTGACCGTCACGTGCCCGGCGATGACCAGGTTCATGGGCACCCGCATCATCTCGACCATGGTCAGCTCGTCACCGCTCGCGGCGAGCAGGCCGGACATCAGGTCGTCGGTCGGGCGCGCGGCACGCTCCTCCAACGCCGCCATGAAGTACCGCTGCATCGCCACCACGTCCCGGGCGTACCCGACCCGCCGCTCGACCGGGTCGGTCGGCTGCAACAGCCGGAGCCAGTTGTAGCTCCAGCGGTGCAGCATCGGGATGTCCTCGCGCGGTACGCCGAGGATGTCGCCGATGGCCACCAGCGGCAGCGGCCAGCCGAACTTCTCGATCACGTCGGCGCGGCCGTCGGCGACGAACGAGTCGATCAGTTCGTCGGTGGCCGCGCGCAGTCGCGGCTCGAGGTCGGCCACCCGTTTCGGGGTGAAGACCCTGCTCACCGGGGCGCGGAGGCGACGATGGACCGGCTCGTCGCTCTCGGTCAGCGTCGGGCGCAGCGGCCAGCCCTCCTGCATCACGGCCAGGACCTCGGGCGGTGGCGGCTTGACGGAGGCCTGCACCGCGTTCGCCGACGAGTACGTCCGGTGGTCGCGGAGGACCTCCAGCACGTCGTCGTACCGCGTGACGATCCACATCTCGTGTTCGGCGGAGTAGAAGACCGGCTGCTCCGCCCGCAGCCTCGTGTAGAGGGGGTACGGGTCACGAAGCTGCTCGGGTGCGAGAGGATCGAACCGCAGCGGGCAAACGGCCGGCTGTTCGGCGGTGGTCACTGGCTGCTCCCAGTTCATGCAGAAAATCTCGGGCATACACCTCAAGGCGCCCGAGCATTCTCGACGAGCGGTCCACCCACTGTCTACTTTGGGCGAAGTGGCGCGCGCCGACCTGGGAGGCGGGCCGATTTGAGCGCGAGCCCACGGCAGCCGTGTCGACTGCCGTGGGTTCGCGTGACGGAGAACCCGATCCCTTGGCCTACGGCGGGCCTAACGCTCCTGAAGTTCCGGTCGCCGCTGTTGTCCCGACGCCACCGGTTGCTGCCGTCGACGACCGTCTTCGGCACGTCGAAGGCGAGGACGAGGCCGCCCTCGTCGGCGACGTCCCGCAGGGTCGGCTCGTTGCGCTTCATCCCCATGGCCCATTCGGTGTGCTGCCGGGCGTAGGACAGCGCCACCTCGAAGTCGAGGGTGACGGTGTTCCAGCCCTGGTCCTTGCCCTCCCTGGCGATGTCGTGCTTCTCCCAACGCTTGCAGCCGATGTCGCTGCCGGCCTTGGTCGGGGCCAGGCCCGCGGCGAGCCCGGGCGTGGCGTACCTCGTGGACAGGACGATGGTGTTGGTGGCCGGCAGGTGGTCGCTGCCGACGGGCGTGTCGAGAAGCGCCACGGTCAGCGGTGTGCCGTGCGTGGTGTTGAGGGCCGCCACCACGTCGGCGACCACCTGTTCGGCCGCACTCCAGTACGTCAGACGCGCGGTCAGCGCCTGATGCGGCTGCGGGGCCGGGGGGTGGGCCGGTGCGGGGCCGCGACGCTGTGTCTGGCGCTTGCGGTGTGTCACCGGGGAGCCACGAATCGGACGCGCGGAGGGGCGCCCCCGCTCGCCGTTCTGTGCATGCCCGGACATTTGTGGTGTTTCAGGGCGGGCGCGGGCCTGTGACGGACGCGTTTCTCGCCTGTTGCGGTGGTGTCGGGGTCTTGACAATCGGTCTGAGCAGGCGAAGGATCCTCGCAACCGGTTGCGCAACCGGTTGCGAGGATCTTGTCAGGAGGACGACGTGACCACCGGTTCACCGCCGACGATCTACCAGGTCGCCCAGGCGGTCGGCGTTTCCGCCTCTACCGTGAGTCGGGTGCTGGCCGGCGCGAACGGCATCGCGCCGGAGACCAAGGCGCGTGTCCTGGCGGCGGCGGATCGGCTGGGCTACCGGCGCAACAGCCTGGCCAGCGACCTGGCCCGCCGGGCGTCGAACACCGTCGCGGTGCTGCTGCCGGACATCTCGAACCCGTTCTTCTCCAGCCTCGTCAAGGAGATCCAGATCCTGGCCGAGCGGTCGGGGTTGGCGGTCCTGCTGTGCAGCACCCGCGACGACGAGCGGATCGAGCAGCGGAACCTCGACGTGCTGCTGTCGAAGAAGATCAAACACGTACTGGTGATGGGGCTGCGGGCCGACTCCGGCGAGGTCCAGGCGTACGAGGACGCCGGCCTGCGCTTCATCGCGCTCGACCGGGCGGTCCCGTCCACCCACGCGGTGCGGATCCACTCGGACAACTTCGCCGGCGCGCGGGCGGTGACCGAGCACCTGATCGAGTTGGGGCACCGGCGGATCGCGCACCTGCGCGGTCCGGAGTTCTGCGACGTCGCGCTGGAACGGTACGAGGGTTACCGGGCGGCGCTCAAGGCGCACAAGATCCGCTACGACCGGCGACTGGTGGTCACCAGCACGTTCGACGAGGCGGGCGGCCGTGCCGCGCTGGACACCCTGGTCCGACGGGAGTCGCCCTTCACCGCGGTCTTCGCCTCGAACGACCTCATCGCGATCGGCGTGCACTGTGCGGCACGCGATCACGGCCTGCGGATTCCGCGGGACTTCTCGCTGGCGGGCTTCGACGACGTGCCGGTGGCGTCGTACACCACTCCCAGGATCACGACGGTGAGACAGGACGTACGGGCGATCGCGGCGGCGGCGATGGACGCCGTCCGGTCGGGGTCGGGGACCGGCGCGCGGGAGGTGTGCATTCCGGTGGAACTCCGGATACGGGATTCCACCGCCGCTCCGGCGGCCTGACGGTCAACAAACGGCTTAATCAGGAAATAGGGAGTAGATACTGTCATGAATTGGCGTGCCGGAAAAAAGATCATATTTTCGGTCCCGTTGCTGGCCGTGCTGGCCACGACGGCGTGCCTCGGTCCCGTCTCCAACAGCGGCAGCGGGGACGGGGGTGACGTCACCCTCCAGTTCGTCGGCGGCCAGCCCGACGGCTACTACGACAAGGCGATCGCGGCGTTCGAGCAGGCGAACCCGGGCATCAAGGTGAAGTACGTGTCCAACCCGGCGAGCCAGCTCTCCCAGGTGCTGCAGGCCCGCCTCGGCGGCAAGGACAGCTCGATCGACGCGTTCACCGCGGACGAGCCGAAGATCCCCTCGATGGTCGACCGGGGCTTCCTGCTGCCGCTCGACGACCTGAAGGGCGAGGCCGACAAGCAGGCCAGCCCCGAGGCCGTCCGGGCGACCACCTTCGACAGCAAGCTGTACGCCCTGCCGCTGTGGACGTCCACCATGCTGCTGTACTACAACAAGGACCTGCTGAAGAAGGCCGGCATCGCCGACCCGGCGATGGCCACGGACAAGCGCCTCAACTGGGAGCAGCTCACCGCCGACGCCAAGAAGGCCCAGGCCGCCGGCGCCCAGTACGGTTTCGCCTTCGAGCAGCCCGGCCGCTACTACCAGCTGGAGCCGCTGATCGTCTCGGCCGGCGGCGGCACCGGGCTGTCCGGTGACAAGAACCTCACCCCGGCGATCCAGGACCAGGGCTGGAAGAAGGCGCTGACGTTCTACCAGGGGCTGTTCAGTCAGGGCATCACCCCGAAGGGCATCCAGTACACCCAGCTGCCCGCGCTCTTCGCCAACGGCAAGATCGCGTACTTCCTGGCGAACACCCCGTCCGTCGCGACCTTCAAGAAGAGCCCCGACCTGAAGTTCGGCGTCGCGCCGTCGCCGACCTTCGCGGGCGGCAAGCCGGCGACCCCGACCGACTCGTGGGCACTCGCCGTCAGCCCGTACTCGAAGCACCAGGCCGAGGCCAAGAAGTTCATCTCGTTCCTGACCCTGAACGACGAGGGCGCCGTGCTCTCCGGTCAGGACATCGCCCGGATCCCGGCCAACAACCACGCGTACGCCGCCTGGGCCAAGCTCATCGACAGCGCCGGGCCCGAGCTGGCTGGCACCTCGCAGCTGATCGCCGACGAGCTGTCGCAGACCGCGGTGAAGCGCCCCTCCAGCATCGGCTACACCGACTTCGAGGCCGTGGTGAACAAGATGATCGACAACATCGGCAACGGTGCGAACGTCGACAGCGCACTGGCCGACGGCCAGGCGCAACTGGTCAACACGCTGGGACGGTTCGGAAATTGACATCCTCCGCCGCCCTGAAGGGCGGGGATTCCCTCGGTCGCCCGAGGGGGTTCCTGCTTCGTCGGGCCGTGCCGTCACCGCTTGCGCGGGTCGGGTCCTACCGTCCCTCCACAGGCGTTTTACCTCTCCGCCAGCCCGGAGGCGAGGATGTTCCTGGCGGCGTTGACGTCCCGGTCGTGCCCGGCCCCGCAGCCGAGGCAGGTCCACGACCGCACCGACAGAGGCATGGCCGGGTGGAGCAGGCCGCACGCGGAGCAGGTCTTCGACGACGGATACCACCGGTCGACGGCGACGACTGTCCGCCCGTACCAGGCCGCCTTGTACTCCAACATGCTCCGCAACTCGGACCACGCCGCGTCCGAGATTGCACGGGCCAGCGAGTGGTTGCGTACCATGGTGCGCACGCTGAGGTCCTCGATCACGACCGCTTGATTCTCACGGACGAGTCGGGTCGACAGCTTGTGCAGGTAATCCCGCCGCCGGTCGGCGATACGGGCATGGATCCGGGCCACCCTCACGCGGGCCTTGGCCCGGTTGCGGGAGCCCTTCTCCTTACGGGACAGGTCACGTTGCGCCCTCGCCAGCTTCCGCTGGTCGACACGCTCATGCTGAGGGTTGGTGACCTTCTCCCCGGTGGACAGGGTGACCAGGCTGGTGATTCCGACGTCCACCCCGACCGCCGCGTCGACTGGCGGCAGGGGCATGACGGTCGAGTCCTCCACCAGCAGGGACACGAACCACCGGCCCGCGGCGTCCCGGGACACGGTGACCGTCGACGGCTGCGCGCCCTCGGGGAGGGGACGGGACCACACGATGTCCAGCGGCGCGTCCATCTTCGCGAGGGTCAGTTGTCCGTCGCGCCAGCGGAACGCCGAGCGGGTGTACTCGGCCGACGCCCTCGACCTGCGCTTGGACTTGAACCGCGGGTAGCCACACCGCTTGTCCCAGAACGCGGCGAAGCCGGCTTGCAGGTGCCGCAGCGTCTGCTGCAACGGCACCGAAGACACCTCGTTGAGAAACCCGAGTTCCTCCGTGCGCTTCCACTCGGTCAGCCACGTCGACGTCTGCGCGTAGCTGGTGCGTTGCCGGTCCACCGCCCACGCCCGGGTACGCGCCTCCAAGGCCCGGTTGTAGACCAGCCGCACACACCCGAACGTCCGGTTCAATTGCTCGGCCTGCTCCGAGGAGGGATAGAAGCGGTATTTGAACGCCCGCTTCACCACCTCACCCATACCGCACATTCTGCCATCCATGTAGGACGATCACCCGAAGGGAGGGAGCGGCGTTTCCTCCCCCGCATGACGGCGGGGGTATCCACGCCGCGATTCCTATGACGACGTCCGTCACGCCCGCCGGCGCGCCCCCCAGGCGCGCCGGCGGGCCGGCCCGGCGCCGGCGTCCCGTGAAGAAGATCGGGGGTACGGGCCTGGCCGCGCTGCTGATGCTGGGGCCGGCGCTGGTCGCGATCCTGTTCTTCCGGCTCGTGCCGGCGGTCGAGGCCATCCGCACCAGCCTGTCCGACCCGCAGGGGGCGTTCGCCAGCTACGCCCGGGTCTTCGCCGACCCGGCGTTCCTCGCCTCGGTACGGCAGACCTTGCTGTTCACCGTCCTGGTGAACCCGTTCCAGATCCTGCTGGCCCTCGGTCTCGCCGTGCTGCTCACCCAGCGGCTGCCCCTGGTCGGGCTCTGGCGGACCCTGATCTTCCTGCCCGCGGCGCTCCCGCAGGTGGTCAGCGCGATCATCTGGGGCGTGATGTTCCGCCCGGACGGGCCGCTCAACGCGGTGCTGGGCGCGCTGGGCCTGCCGCACCAGCCGTTCCTCACCTCGAAGTTCCAGGCCCTGCCCGGGATCATCATCCTGGTCTCCTGGGTGGGCGTGGGGTACTGGATGATGTTCCTCGTCGCCGGCCTGAAGGACATCCCCGGCGACACGCTGGAGGCGGCGAAGATCGACGGAGCCGGACCGTTCCGCACGTTCTTCAAGGTGACCCTGCCGCAGCTGAAGCGACCGCTGCTGTTCGTGCTGGTGGCCGACACGATCGCCAACTTCCTGGTGTTCGCGCCGGTCGAGACGCTGACCGCCGGCGGCCCGGACCACTCCACGAACCTGATCATGTTCGACATCTACGAACGTGCCTACGTCACCGGCGACCTGCCGGCGGCGTCGGCGGAGACCTTCATCCTGCTGTGCATCATCCTCGCGGTGGTCTCGATCCAGTTCAAACTGCTTCCCTCGGAGGACTGACATGTCGACCGCAGACCAACCTCAGGCGAGGTCGGGGAGCCGGCTGAAGCGCGGCGTCCTGCTGGCCCTGGCGATCGGCGCGACGCTCTACTCCGTGATCCCGCTGTGGTTCGCGCTGGTCAGCTCGGTACGCCCGGAGGGGGACATCTTCCGCTACCTCTCGCCCCTGTCGATCAAGTCGATCTGGCCGACCACGTTGACCGGGGCCAGCTTCCGGACCCTGATGGACACCGGATTCGGCGCGCCGGTGGTGAACTCCGTCATCGTCGCGCTGCTCACCATCGTCATCGGGCTGATCCTCTGCTCCGCGGCGGCCTTCGCGCTCGGCGTACTGCAGTTCCGGGGGCAGAAGTTCCTGTTCGGGGTCACCCTGGTGGGCTTCCTCATGCCCTTCGACGCGCTGGCGATCCCGCTCAGCCAGGTCCTCTCCGGCGCCGGGTTCCAGAACACCTACGACGGGTTGATCCTGCCGGCGGTCGGCAACGGGCTGGCGATCTTCGCGCTGCGGCAGTTCTTCCGGAACATCCCGCGTGAGCTGCTCGAGGCCGCGCAGATGGACGGGTACGGCTGGTGGCGGATCCTGTTCCGGATCTACCTGCCGCTGTCCAAGCCCGCGCTGATCAGCGCGGCGCTCATCCTGTTCGTCTTCCAGTGGCACGCGTTCCTGTGGCCGCTGCTGATCGCGCCGGACCCGGCGATCCAGGTCGCCCCGGTGGCCATCGCGCAGTTCTCCCAGGAGACGTTCGTGGACTTCGGCGCGATCTTCGCCGGCACGGTCATCACCGCGGCGATTCCGCTCTGCCTGCTGCTCTACGCGCAGAAGTACTTCGTGGCGTCGATCGCCGGAACCGGAGTGAAGTAATGACACAGCAACCCTGGTCCGGTGTCTTCCCGTACCTGCCCACGCCGCTGGACGCCGACGGCACGGTACGCCGGACGACGCTGGCCGACATCGTCGAGCGCTGCCTCGCCGCCGGCGTACACGGGCTGACCCCGCTGGGCAGCAGCGGCGAACTGCCCTACCTGACCGGCGACCAGCGACTGGCGGTGATCGAGGGCACCGTCGCCGCCGCGGCGGGCCGCGTTCCGGTCGTACCCGGGGTCGGGGGTTTCGACACCGCGTCCGTGGTGCGGGACGCCCGCGCCGCGGTGGCCGCCGGCAGCGACGGCATCCTGCTGGTGATCCTCGCCTACTTCCCGCTGCGGCCGGCGGAGATCCTCGGCATGATCGGCGCGGTCACCGCCGCCGTGGAGGTGCCGGTGGTGCTCTACCACCACCCGCATCTCACCCACGTCGAGTTCTCCGCGGACGTCATCGCGGCGGCGCACCGCGACCACGGCGTGCACCACGTCAAGGACGCCTCCGGGCGGATCACCAACGTGGCCCGCTGGCTGGACGCCACCTCGGGCGGGATCCGGTACTTCTCCGCGACGGCCGTACCCCCCACCGCCGCGATGCTGTCCGGAGCGTGTGGCTGGATGGCCGGTCCGGCGGCCGCCTTCCCCGCCGAGTCGGTGGAGATCTACGACCTCGCCGTCCGGGGTGAGTGGGCGGCGGCGCAGGCGAGGGAACGCCGGCTCGACTCGGCGCTGAACGTGTTCCGCACCCTCGGCCCCGGCCGCGGCGTCAAGGGACTCTTCGCCGCGCTGGGGATCGACGTGGGGCAGCCCGTGCCGCCGCTCGCGCCGCTCGACCCGGCCGAGCTGGCCCTGATCCGCGACGACCTGGCCCGGCTGACGGAACAGGGAGCGGCGTGATGCCGGAGACCGCGACCCCTCGGCGGCGGATCGTGCTGGACTGCGACACCGGTCTCGACGACACCCTGACGCTGATCTTCCTGTCCGGACGGCCCGACGTGGACCTGGTGGCGGTGGGCTCGGTGCACGGCAACGTCTCGGCCGTACAGGGGGCGCACAACTCCGCCGCCGTGCTCAAGACCCTCGGCCGCACGGACGTGCCGGTGACCGTCGGGGCCCGGCGCCCACTGGCCCAGCCGGTGCAGTACAGCGCCAGGGTGCACGGCTCCGACGGGCTGGGCGAGATCCCCGTCGACCGCCAGGTGCGGGTACGCACCGACAACTCCGCCGCCGAGCAGCTCGTCCAGCTCGCGCGGCGCCACCCGGGCGAGCTGGAGATCGTCGCCGTCGGGCCGCTCACCAACATCGCGCTGGCGCTCATGATCGAGCCGGACCTGCCGAACCTGGTCGCCGGTATCTCGGTGATGGGCGGCGCGGTGACCGTGCCCGGGAACAACACTCCCTGGGCCGAATCGAACATCGCGCACGACCCCGAGGCGGCGAGCCTGGTCTTCTCGGCCGGCTGGCGGCGCTGCGTACTGGCCGGGTTGGACGTCACCCTCACCACCTGGCTGCGGCCGACGGAACTGGCCGCGATCGACGCCCTGACCACCCCGGGCGGCCGGCTCGCCCAGCAGATCATCGAGAGGTTCTCCGCGTACTTCTCGGTGGCCTACGGGCGGCAGAGCTGTCCCATCCACGACCCGACCGCCGCGATCCTGCTGCTGCACCCCGAGTACGGCGAGTACCGGCGGTGGAGCGTCCAGGTGGAGTTGGCGCGCGGCATCACCCGGGGCGCGACGCTGGCCGACCGGCGGCCGTTCGTCGCCGGCAAGCCGGAGCCCCCGCATCCGCCGATCGAGGTCGCGACCGGGCTGGACGTCGACGCGGTGCTGGAATGCTTCGTGGCGGGGATCCGGGCCGCCGGCAGCGCACCGGGACGGCAGGGGCAACCGATGGGGAAAGAGGCGCGTGGTGACTGACCTCCTGGTCGTGGGGAGCGTCAACCTGGACGAAATCTATCCGGTGCCGGAGCTGCCGATCCGGGGCGAGACGGTGCTGTCGGCGTCGTCGCGCTCCCGGCACTCGGGCGGCAAGGGGGGCAACCAGGCGGTCGCCGCGGCCACCCGGACCGGGGTCGCGTTCGTCGGAGCCGTCGGGGACGACGACATCGGCGAGTTCCTGCGGACGGACCTGGCCGCCGCCGGTGTCGACACCACGTACCTCGTGGTCAAACCCGCGGCGTCGGGGACGGCGGTGGTGATCGTCGAGCAGGGCTCGGGCGACAACTCGATCGTGGTCGACCAGGGCGCGAACCTGCTGCTGGACACCGCCGACATCCCGCCGGGGCCGCTGGCGGCGGCCCGGGTCGTCCTTCTGCAACTGGAGATCCCGCTGAAGACGGCCCGCGCGGTCGCCGAGCGGGCCGCCGGGCTCGTGGTGCTCAACCCGGCGCCGATGGTCGACGGGGTGGTCGAACTGCTGGACCGGGTCGACGTGCTGGTCCCGAACGAGTTCGAGTTGCGGAGCCTGCTCCGCCGGGACGCCCTGATCGGTCCGGACGAGGCCGCCGCCGCGGTGCGGGAGGCCCCCGGGCGCGGCGACGTGGTCGCGACGTTCGGCGGCGCCGGTGCCTACGTGTACGAGCGGGAGCGCGACCGGGTCACGCACATCGCCCCGCCGACGGTGCCGGTGTTGGACACGACGGGCGCGGGCGACTGCCTGTGCGGGGTGTTGGCCGCCGAGCTCGCGGCCGGAGCGGACCTCGTCGCGGCGGCGGAGACAGCGGTCTGCGTGGCCAGTCTGTCCACCACCCGGTCCGGGGCGCGGTGGACCCGGGCCGTCGACGACGCGGAGCTGGACAAGCTCCGGTCCGCGGCGCGGCGAACCGTCATCCCGAGGTGACGCACCACCAGAGGATGGAACCGTGGTCCTGGAACGTGCCGCAGGAACCAGTTCGCCGACTCCAGGTGCTCCACCGTCCCCGCCGGCCGTTGCGGTGGCGGCTGCCCGACAGCCACGGTGGCCAGGCGCCGCAGGCGCGCGGCGGCGGGTTCCCCGCTCGCCGGCGGACCGTAGGTGAGCAGCGTGGGAGTGGCCGCGAAAGCCGGCTGCGGCTGCCGGTACGTCTCCATCGCCACCCCGGCGGCGGCCACCGCCACGATCGCCGCCCCGGCTGCCGCCAGGACGAGACGGCGTCGCGGACGCTCCGGTTCGACGGTGCCCGTGGCGCGGTCGGAAGCGAGGATGCGGGCCAGGTCCCGCGCGGCGGGCCCGCATCAACCGCATGGCGTACGCCGCCCGGGACTGACCCAGGACGACCGCCGCCTCGGCGGCGACAGCGTCACCGACGTCAGACCCGACGACCCGCCGAGCCGCGTACCGCCACACGTGACCGTGATGACGCTCGTACAACTCGGTGAACCGCATCTTCGCGACGTCCATGGCACCTCCTACTGGGGCTTATGTCCGGCACCGGCCGGGACGTCACGCCGAGCAGCGAACGAATCACCCGAATGCGTCACACGGGGTTTGCGTCGCCGGCGCGCGACGGCGCCGGCGTGCGCGACGGATGCCGATCCGGGCGCCGTACGCCGGGGGCGCCGCCGCCGGGTTGACCGGCTGCCGGGCCACTCCTGCGGCTCCAGCCAGCGCTGGCGGACATCGTCGACCGGATCTGACCCTGCCCCGGCCCGGGAGGCGGATCCGGTGATACAACGGCAGCCGCGGGAGCGGACGCACCCGCGGGCTGCCGTCCGTCCAGCCGGGCCGAGGTCGGGGTGGACGGCGGAGGTCGACGAGCCGCCACTCCTTGCCGCAGTGAGGTTGCCATGCCGATCGACCACATCATCTACGCCCATCCGGACCTCGACACCGCCGTCACCCAGCTCGAGGAGCGTCTCGGCGTGCGGGCCCTCGGTGGTGGGAAGCACGTGGGTCAAGGGACGCACAACAAGCTGCTCGCGCTCGGCCCGCGTACCTATCTGGAGATCGTCGCCCCTGACCCCGACCAGGCCGAGCCGCCCCACCCGCGTCCCTACGGGGTCGACGGCGTCACCCGCGGCGGCCTGGTCGGCTGGGCTGTCGAGTGCGACGACATCGACGCGGCGCTCGCCAGGGCGCGGCGGCACGGCTTCGACCCGGGTGACGTGATCGACGGCCGTAGGGTCGGGCCGACGGGGGAGATGCTGCGGTGGCGACTGACGCGCAACGCGCTCAACGCCGGCCTGGTCCCGTTCCTCATAAGTTGGGGCGACACCCCGCACCCCGCCCGCTCGGCGCCACGGGGGCTCCTCCTCGAATCCTTCCACGTCGAGCATCCGGATCCGGAGTCCCTCAGGCCGGTACTCGCGGCCCTCGGCGCGGACGTGCAGGTCGAACCCGCGGCCGACGCCGCGCTCGTGGCCCGGCTCGGCGGGCCCAACGGCAGCACGGAGCTCCGGTGACGGCACCCTGACCGTGGCCGACGACGCCTGACCGGCCCCGTCGGCCCCGCCGCGATGCGGTGGTCAGTTGGCGAGGGTGGCGTGCATCTCCCACACCAGGATCTCGGCGGCCTCGGTCGCGGTTACCCGCTGCCCACCGGTGGCGGTGAAGCGGACGGCGTCCCCGGTGCCGAGCGTCCCGGCGCCCTCGAGGGTGACGGTGCCGCGCGGGACGAACAGGTGCAGGAACGGCGCCTCCGGCAGTTGCACGCTCTGGCCGGGCTGCAGCCGGGCGGCGTAGAGGGCGGCGTGCCGGTTCTTGATCCGGATGGCGGCGGCGCCGTCGTGCTTGTCCATCCCGGAGGCGACCGGGACGAGCCCACCGCGCAGCAGTTCGTTGTCGATCTCCAGCTGCTCGTAGCCGGGGGTGATGCCGGGCTCGTCCGGCACGACCCACATCTGCACGAAGTGCACGGGGTCGGTGTGCCGCTGGCCCTGGATCCGCCAGGAGTCGTTCTTCTCCGAGTGCAGGATGCCGGTGCCGGCGCTCATCCGCTGGGCCAGGCCGGGGTAGATCACGCCGGAGTGGCCGGTGGAGTCCTGGTGCACCAGGGAGCCCTGCAGCACCCAGGTGACGATCTCCATGTCCCGGTGCGGGTGGGTGTCGAACCCGGTCCCCGGGAGGACGATGTCGTCGTTGTTGACCAGCAGCAGGCCGTGGTGGGTGTTGGCGGCGTCGTAGTGCCCGCCGAAGGAGAACGAGTGCTTGGAGTCCAGCCAGGCGATGTTGGTCTTGAACCGGTCCTCCGCGCGGCGGATGTCGACGATCGGGGTCAGCGCGGTGCTCATGGGATGTCCCTTCGGGGCGTGCGTGAGGTGGGGGAGGGGTCGGGTGGGGCGGCGGCGTCCGGCGGGTCAGGCGGTCTTGGTCGCGAGGTTGACGGTCATGTCGGTGGCTCCGTCCAGAAGATGACGTGTCATGCGATTGCCTCAACCTACATGACGCGTCATTCATTCCACAAGCATGACGCGTCATCCAGATGGAGTAGGATGGTGGGCATGGCGGACACCCGTTGGCTCGACGAGGGTCAGCAGCGCGCCTGGCGGGCGTACCTGGGCATGCAGGGGCGGCTGACAGCCGAGCTGAACCGGCAACTGCAGTCCACCTCGAACCTGTCGTTGGCCGACTACGACGTCCTCGTCCAGCTCACCGACACCCCCGACGGCCGGCTGCGCCCCTTCGAGCTGCAACGCGCCCTGGGCTGGGAACAGAGCCGACTGTCCCACCACCTCAGCCGCATGCAACGCCGCGACCTCGTCGGCCGCGAGGAGTGCGGCGAGGACGGGCGCGGCGCGTACGTCGTGCTGACCGACGCCGGCCGGCAGGCGATCGCCGACGCGGCGCCCGGCCACGTCGAGGCCGTACGCCGTCTGTTCTTCGACGCCCTCGACCCCGACGAGGTGGAGACGCTGTACCGGCTCGCCAGCGCAGTCCTCGACCGGCTCGACGCCGCCGCGGCCCGCCGCTGAAACCGGCGTACGCGTCGGGTCAGCCCGCCGTCGACGGCGCTGTGCGTCCCTCTTCGTCCTGGCCTGCGCCGCGGCGTAGTCTCCCGACACCGTGCCCGACAGGATGAAGCGCATGTTCGAGAAGTCCTGCGACAGCGCGGATGTCACCGGCTGGACGGCTCCCTCCGCGGCCAGGCCCGCGCGCATCATCCCCTGGTACGCCTCCGTCGCGGCGGCCTGCTGGCTCAGTTCGGTCGACCCCGCGGTCGGTTAGTACCTGTCGACGACCCCGAGTGCCTCCTGGCAGCCGGCGGGAAGCAGCGGCGCCAGCGACAACGACGGCCTGGTCTCGGGCGTTTGCGGCGTCGTACTGATCGGTCGAGAGGGCCTCGCGCTCGGCTCAGGCTGTCGTCTGTGGCCCTACCGTGCTTGGTCCGGCATGGACAGGCGCGGTCGGCTCGGCCTCCTGAGGATGCGCTACCTCTGAGTCTCGGACCGGAGGTGTCGGGGGAGTGTTCCGCGGCCACGCGTAGGTGAGGAAGGCGACGATGGCCGCCGCCACGCCACCGAGCGCCCCTACCGCGGCCGAGTCCAGCCTGAGCCTCTTGTGCCTGCGGGGAAAGCCGCCGCGCGTTTCGTACCACAACGCCCATAGGGGGACAATGATCACGGACCATTTGGATTGCGGCTCAATGAGGCGGTAGAAGGCGCCGACTGAAGTGATCCTGACCGGGCACGGGCAGGCCATCATAGCAACCGGTTTGGCCCTAATTTAGGGATATTGGGCTTGATGCGACAGTGTGTGCCATGGTAAAGAACAATCGCATCCATCCCGTAGAGATCGTCTTCACGCAACTTAGGACAGGGCATAGCCCCGCCGTTCGAGGTTGAGGTGCTATGCGGGGCGCTGCCGGAACGGCTTGACCAGCGCAAACAGCCGATGAGGCGGCGGACCGACTGGCCGACGAGGACGTCAATCGGGCAAGCAGACATAGTTCGATTTGATCAACCCCGGTCCAGCGAGGACACCTGAAATGTGGACACGGTCTAGTGACCTTCGTCGTCCATGTGTCCACACTGACTGATCACTCAGTTCGTCGCAGCGGAGGTGCCCACCGTGACCACGCTACCCACCCCAACCGCTGGCGCGGTCGGCAGCCAAGCCCGGCCCGGCCCAGCGCCCGCACGAGGTCGTGAGGCGCCACCACCTCCTACGGCCCTTCCCTGGATAGCGGCGGTGGCCCGCATCGACTGGTGGCGATGAGCTTGGCTAAGTCGCCGATATGACCAGAGCCGGGTGAAAGCCAGTAGCCTTTGAGCGAATTCTCGCTTTGGTGCGTTCAAGATCGCCGGCACGCCCGGTGCGAATGCCGCGCGGATCGCCAATCGTTTAGTTGCCTCCAATTCAAGCCTGTCTAAAAAGTAGGGGTTATGGGGTTGCGACATCTATCAAACTGCCTGCACCGCGCCAAACTCGTTGCACATGCTGGTGAACCCGGATTTCTCGGCACAGCCCCATGGGCGCCGGTGTGGTCGTACGGTCTCTCTACTTGGGGATGACCCGCCTAATCAGCGGGCTGGAACTGCTGACTCTCAGGCGTGGAGGCCCCTACAGCGCTTGTGACTAACCCAGACGCGTCAAATTCTTCATCCCCCAGGAGGTCGTCTTTATGAAAGCTCGCGAAGATGTAACCAGCTATCGAGAATTCGTGAACAGATTGAGGTTGCGAGGAATTCAGGTAGAGGAGACAAATGGCATCGATTTCCCGGCGAACGCCGCGATGCACGACCGCGCGGCCGTCGTCCCAGCCGTCGTCGTCTCTCCGCGCAGCGAATGGGGCGTCGTGCAGACGCTGCAACTGATGGCCGAGTTGAAACTGAACGGGAAGGTCCCGCTGTCGGTCAAGAGCGGCGGCCATGGCTATTTTAACGGCGCGACCTGCACCGGCATCATGATCAACCTGGCGAACATGACCCAGCGTCGCATTGCAGGCGACACCTTGTTCCTGGAGCCGGGCTGCGTGCTCGGGCAGACCATCAACATTCTGGCCAAGAACCGCAAGGCAGTGCCGCATGGCGACTGCTTCGGAGTCGGCGCGGGCGGGCACTTCCTCACCGCCGGGTGGGACCTTATCCTCGGACGCAAATACGGACTTGGGTGTCAATCCGTCGTGGGCGGTCGAGTCGTGCTCTGGGACGGCAGCGTCATCGACGTGGACGAAGAAAGCCATCCAGACCTGCTGCTGGCGATGCGCGGCGGTGCCATCGCCTGCGTAGGAGTCGTCACCGAAATACGCTTGAAGCTGATAGACGAGCCGGCGCTGGCGACCTGGCGATTCACGCGGATCACTCGAGAACAGCTGGCCACCTGCGTGGGCCATGGCTTCTTCGGACGATCAGCCAAGCTGCCCCAGGAGGTGTCAGTCTCGGTCCGCATCCACTTCGAGCCGGATCAGCTGGCGCCGGTGTGCTCATTCAACGTTGTAAGCCTACTGACCGCCGAGGCCACCGTGCAACTGCTGCGCGAATACCTGGGAGACGAGGTTACGGACATCGTGGCCGATCTTTCGGCGTGGTCAGAGAAGACTTTGCTCGATCTGCGCATGTTGCCGGCTTCGGACTTTCTGGCAGCCCACCCAGAGATGCTGGGGGAGGTAACCGCGCAGGCGCTGCACGCCAATCCCTTACTATACTGGAAGCAGACCTCGTCCGCGCGGGAGATGGCCAGCTCCTACTTCACGTCCATCTCGAGTTGGGTCGTTCCGGACTGCGAGCCTATGCTCCTCGAACTATACGCCGCCTTCGAATCGGCGCAGGCGCATCCGTTGCGCGAGCGGATGTACACGCTCGTCATTTTAGGCGGCGGACGGATGACGGACCTGCAAGATAGCTGTTCCATGCCCTTGGGCGAGGCGCTGGCGCGGTTCGAGCTGCACTGGGATGACCCCGAAACCGAGGAGGCATGGAGCCGCGACTTCACGGACAAGGTTCACTCGATCCTGCTGTCGAAGCAGGATCCGGGGCCCGAGCGCCCCTACCGGGGAGACATCTGGCTGCCCGAGCAGGCGGACGACCCGCGTCTGGAGGCCATCCGCAAGACATACGACACCGGAATAATATCGCGCGCCTGAACGGATGCAGGCACAGATCCATTGATCATGAAGTTGCTGACGCTTCGTGATCACGGGAGGTTCTGTGCCTGCCATCCCAGCATGGCTGATCGAGCCGTTGTGGGTCCAGTTCGCCGCGCTGCTACCCGAGCGGCCGATGTACCAGCCGGCACAGCCGTTGGGCTGTCACCGTAGGCGGGTCGATGACCGGATCGTGTTCGACAAGCTGGTCCAGGTGCTGCGATTCGGCTGCTCCTACGAGGCGCTCGCCGATGCCACCTGTTCGGCCACCACGATCCGCGGTCGTCGTGATGAGTGGATTCGCTTCGGGGTGTTCGCCCAGCTCAAACAGATCGCCGTGGACGCCTACGACCGGCTCGTCGGCTTGGTCTTGGACGACATCGCCGTGGACGGCTGCATCACCAAGGCCCCCGGCGGCGGTGACTGCGCCGGGCGGTCCCCGGTCGACCGGGGCAAGCAGGGCATGAAACGCTCCACCATGGTCGACGGCTACGGCATCCCCCTCGGCCGGGTCCTTTCACGTCGGGTTCGGCGCCCATGCCGGCGTCAAGACGCCCGAGGCGTACGTCCGGCCGGGGAGGGTCGTGGGCGTCGACCGCGGCGTAAGGTCGCCGTGGCGATGTCCGACGGGCGCATGTGGAACCGCACATTCGTCAGCCCCGGTCAGGAGCGGGAGTTGGCCAGGCTGACGTCGAAGGCCGGCTGGCAGGAGACCGCCCGCCGCACGTACGGCGGCACGGGTGCAGAGGCGGTTCGCCGCCCACATCACGAAGTCGTGGCGCCGGTGGCGGACCTTCGCTGAGGTTCGGGCGGTTTCCGCACGGACCTTACGGGCCCGGTTCGAGGTCCGGCACGCCACCATCAGCCTTGAACGCCTCTGCATCTCGGCCATGACCGCCACCGCGAAGGGCACCATCGAAGAGCCCGGCATCACGGGCTGAACCGGGCGATCCTCGACAAGGGCTGGGGCATGTTCGAGGCAGCCTTGGCCAACCGTGCACGTACCACCGGCACCCGGATCGTCAAGGTGTCAGCCGCGTTCACCTCCCAGCGGTGCAGCCGCTGCGGGAACACGCACCGGAACAACCGCATGGGCGGGCGTGCCGATGAGAGGGCGATGAAGTAGTGGCGACCGTCACTGGCTCGGCGAAACGTAACCGCAACAAGGGGCCGACAGCATGCCAGCATGCAGTTGAGTATCGAACGCGCCGACTTCACCGCCCCCGACCTCAGTGCGTTCCTTCAGGCGCATCTCGACGATCTCGCGCCGACAGCCCCTGCGGAGAGCCGGCATGCACTGGACCTCGGTGGGCTGCAGACACCAGACGTCCGCCTGTGGGTCGCCTCCGTCGGCGGACAGATCGTGGGGACCGGAGCTCTCGCGAACCTGGAGCCGGGGCACGAGGAACTCAAGAGCATGCGGACGGATCCGGAGCGACGAGGTCAGGGAATCGCCACCCGGATCCTCGACCATCTCGTGCAGAATGCGCGGGGACGCCACATCCACCGGATCTCCCTGGAGACCGGCAGCATGGGGTTCTTCGCGCCGGCGAGAGCGCTGTACGCCAAGGCAGGGTTCGTTCCCTGCGCTCCGTTCGGTTCCTACACGGAGGATCCCAACAGCGTCTTCATGACGAAGACCCTGTAGTGCTCGTCGGGGGCTCGGTACGCCGTATCCCGGCGTCCTCTGCTCCACGAGTGGCATCAGCGACGTCGGTTCCTGGCGTGCTCCACGGCCGGCTCGCCGCACGCTAACTTGTCGCGCGTGATCTACCGAGTCGGGGACGTGCTGCGTATCTCCTGCCCGTTCACGCCGACGATCGTCACCGGCGTCGACGCCGCGCACGTCAGCGTCCGCTGGCCCTGCTGGGAGATCGACCCGGACGCGGAGGGCGTGCGCTGGAACGGCGAGGTGGCCCTGGGCCGCGACGATCCGGACGAGCTGTACGCGACCGACCCGCCCTCGGGTCGCCTTGCACCCGGCGATACCTGCCGGGTCGGTATCCCCGCGCGGATCATCCACGTGATCGAGGTCCACGAGTACGATCCGCCGCAGGAGACGGGTTGGCTGCCCCGCCCGAGCCTGAGTCTGCTCGTTCTGCGGGCCGGTGAGGCCCCGGACGCGGCAGCGGAGTTCCAGGGTACGAGCATCGAGCCCGGTGGCGGTGTTCCGTTCACCATCGAACCGGTCTTCCGGCCGTACGCCTTCCTGGAGACCGGCGACGACGTCGCCGACGCCGACGGCCGTGCGTGGCGCTTCGGCGGTCCATGGATCTGGGCCGCCTACGACGGTGCGGGCGGCGTGCCGGCCTGGCCCCTGACCCTACTGACCGGCGGAGCGGACCCGGCGGCGGTCGCGGCCGCGACCGCTTCAGGTTCACACGAAGGTGAAGTCACCCGCTGGCGCCGAGCGGCCGGTCTGCGAGACGGGGTCCAGCCCCGCTGAGCAGGATGCCGGCGAACGCGGCGTGGGTCGGGGTGGCGGGCTGGCGGTCGAGGACGGCGAACACGACCTCGTCGAACCAGGGGCTGTGGCGCAGCGCGGTGGCGAACGCGGTGGCGACGGTGACGGGATCGTTGCCGAACACACCGCAGCCCCATGCGCCGAGTACGAGCCGGCGGTGGCCGTGGGTGGCGGCGACCTGAAGGATCCGCGCCGCCCGGCGGGCCAGCGCCGCTGGCAGGTCGGCCAGGTGTTGTGGCTGGCTGCGCGCGATCGCCGAACGGTTGGGCGCCGCGGCGGTCAGGAACGACACCGGGTACGGCGCCGGCAGCAGGGCACCCTTGTCGTCACGGAACACCGGCACCGAAGGCGAGTAGATCACCCGATCGCTGTAGGTCAGCTCGGAGTGGGTGCGGTGGTGGGCGTAGAAGTCGCCGGCCGCGCGCAGGCACGGGTACAGCGCCGAACCGCGGGCCAGGCTCTCCTCCTGGGCCTGGGCGCCGTTGAGGAAGCCGCCCCCGGGGTTGCGTGCCGAGGCGAAGACCAGGCATGCGAGGTCGCCACCGAGCCGGCGGGTCGCCGTCAGGGTCGACTCGTTGGTCACTTCGATGGTGGGCGTGCCGCCGACCGGCGCGGGCACCGCCACATCCTCGTCGGGGAGGTACAGCCGGGTGCCGGCCACCGCCCGCGCGACCTGCGCACCGATGAGCACCTCGCCGTCGGCGGCACGGTAGGTGCCGCGTTCGGCGATGTCCACCGTTTCGCGGGCGATCGCCCGCAGTCGACTACTCACGACCGGCATCATCGCGGGTGAGTCCATCGCCCGCGACCGGTATTGCGGTGGCCTCACCATGTGCGCTGACGTGCCGCTGGGCGTCGCCGAATAGCGTGGACGCGGTGGGCGTCGTCGATCACGATGTCCGGGTGATGCTGCTGGTTCCCGCCGATGTGCTGCGTCCACGCCGCCCGGACCCACACTTCGCCGCCGAGGCGGACGCGGCGCGAGAGTCCGGCGTGGACGTCGCCCTGGTCGACCACGACGCCCTGGCTCGCCCCGACGGTGTGCAGCGGGCGGTGGCCCGGGTGACCGGCGGTGGTGAGGCGGTCTATCGCGGCTGGATGCTGACCAGCGCGCAGTACGCGGCGTTCGCCGGAGCGTTGGCGCGGCGCGGGGTGGTCCTGCGCACCAGCCCGCAGCAGTACCGGCGGGCGCACGAACTGCCCGAATGGTACCCGTGCCTGAAGCGGATGACCCCGGCCTCGGTCTGGACGACCGGGACCGATCGTGTCGCCTTCGACGAGGTGTGCGCCCTGTTGGGCGGCGGCCCGGCCGTGCTGCGTGACTACACGAAGTCGATGAAGCACTACTGGGACGATGCGATGTTCATCCCGGAGGTCGACGACCGGGCGGCGGCGTGGGCGGTGGCCGCCAGGTTCCGTGAACTGCGTGAGGACGACTTCGCCGGCGGGTTCGTCCTGCGCCGCTTCGAGCGCCTCACCGGCGCCGAGGTGCGTACCTGGTGGATCGACGGCGCCTGCCGGTTGGTCGGCCCGCACCCGGACACCCCGGGCGACCGCCCACCCCCGGACATGGACGTCACCGGGCTGGCGCCGTTGGTGGCGGCGCTTCGGCTGCCGTTCGTCACCGTGGACCTCGCGCTTCGCGCCGACGGCGTCTGGCGGGTCGTCGAAGTCGGCGACGGCCAGGTCAGCGACCGGCCAGAGGCCATCGCGCCGCAGGCCCTGGTCGCCGCGCTCATCACCGGCGGACAATGACCGTCGGGACCCGCCGCCCGCCCGGTGAGCATCCGCTTGCGCCGATGACACGGTGCTGCCGTTCGGATAGTCTTTCCGTCGGCACCGCGCCGGCCGAGCTCTGCTCCCGGCTTTCTTGTGGCTGACCGCAATCACTTCGCCTGCACGCGCCGGATCGCGGCCCGGAATCGGCGGTCGCCGCCGGCCTTTCGTGTCATGGGAGGGACGATGCCTGCGTACATCCTCACCGGGGCCTCGGGATCCGGCAAGACGGCCATTCTGCGCCAGTTGGAGATCGACGGCCATGCCGTCGTCGAGGAAGCCGCAACGGACGTCATCGCGCTCCAGCAGGCGCTCGGCCGGCCAGAGCCGTGGCGAGAGCCCGGCTTCGCCGACCGGGTGCTGGATCTTCAGCGGAGGAGGCAGTTCGCGGCTGAGGCGGACAGCCGTGGCGTCGTGTTCTTCGACCGTTCACCGGTCTGCACGTTGGCCCTGTGCCGCTATCTCGGCCTGACAGCGCCGGGTCACCTGTTCGAAGAGATCGATCGCATCGTCGCTGAGCGATGGTACGGGCGGACGGCCTTCTTCGTACGACATCAGGGCTTCGTCCAGGCCACCGCGGCTCGTCGGATCAGCTTCGAGGACGCGCTCGCCTTCGAGAAAGTCCATGAACTGATCTACCGCGAGGTCGGATTCGATCTCTTCGAGGTTCCGGCGGCGCCGCTTCCGGTTCGTGTGGCCGCGGTTGCGCAGTTTGTGGGCCGACTGGGCCACCTGCCCTGAGGTGACCTTGTCGTACGCCTCGACCGAGACACCTGTCCTGGATTCGGATCAGTCGTTTAGCCCGATGGGCGCATCGTCAGGTCGGTGCGGGGCGGTGAGGTGATCCGGTCGTGAGTGTCCTGCGCAGGAAGTCGGTCGAGCAGTCGATCCGCGACACGGAGCAGCCGGAGCACCGGCTGCGCAAGGATCTGTCCGGGCTGGATCTCACCGTGTTCGGCATCGGGGTCATCATCGGTACGGGGATCTTCGTGCTGACGGGGGTGGCGGCGCACCGGACCGCGGGGCCGGCGGTCGCGCTGTCCTTCGTCGTGGCCGGCATCGCCTGTGCGCTGGCGGCGTTGTGCTACGCGGAGTTCGCGTCCACCGTGCCGGTCGCCGGCAGCGCCTACACCTATTCGTACGCGACGCTCGGTGAGCTGGTCGCGTGGATCATCGGTTGGGATCTCATCCTGGAGTTCGTCCTGGCCGGCGCGACGGTGGCGGTGGGCTGGTCCCAGTACTTCGCGGTGCTCCTGGAGACGATCGGGGTGACGCTGCCCGCCGCCGTCAGCGGCGGCGCGGGCAGCCTGTTCAACGTGCCCGCCACGCTCGTCGTGCTGCTCCTCACCGCGGTCCAGGCCGTCGGCCAGCCGTTCATCGCCAACCTGATCACCGTCGGCGCGCTCGCCGGGCTGACCACGGTGGTCATGATCCTGATGCTGGGGCAGAGCCGGGTAGCGTTCGCCATGAGCCGTGACGGGTTGCTGCCACGCTGGTTGGGCCGGGTGCATCCCCGCTTCGGCACCCCGCACCGCATCACCGTCATCGTGGGCCTGGTGGTGGCCGTGCTCGCCGGGTTCATCCCGCTGGAGGAACTCGCCGAACTGGTCAACATCGGCACCCTTTTCGCGTTCGTCCTGGTCGCGGCCGCGGTCATCGTCCTGCGCCGCACCCGGCCGGACCTGCCCCGCGGCTTCCGCGTCCCCTGGGGGCCGGTCATACCGGTGCTCGCGATGGTCGCCTGCGCCGTGCTCATGCTGTTCCTCGCCGTCGCGACCTGGCTGCGCTTCTTCGCCTGGATGGCCCTGGGCCTGCTCGTCTACTTCCTCTACGGCCGTCACCACAGCCGGCTGGCCCTCGGTCGGCAGGACGGCCGGCGCATGCCCGACCAGCCGGACCTGGACACCGGGTTCGGCTCCGCGTCGCCGCCGCCGCGATGACCGCCGCCGCCGGGCGGGATGACCGCCGTCGCCGTACCCGTCCGGTCGCCCGACACCGCGCCGATCGGGCGGCCCGACGGCGAAGCCCCGGTCGGCCCCGTGTCCGACCCGGACTTCGCCTTCACCTGGTCAGGGACTTCGCCGGTCAGGTGATCCGGCGCTGGATCCGCCAGAGGCCGAAAAGGGTCAGCAGCCCGGCGGCGAGGAGGTAGAGCCCGGACTCCAGGAACTGGAACGGCCAGTAGCGGCGGTGCGGCTGGTAGGTGATCTCGACGTGCAGGTCGAGGTCGCCGAGGCAGCGTGCAGCGGCGCCGAACCTGCCGGAGGCGGGGACGGCCGGGTCGTCCGGGGCGGAGAGGCAGTCGTTGAACGTGCGGCTGTCGAGCGTACGACCGGCACGGGTACGCAGGTCGCTGACGTCGGTCACCCAGGCATCCCGGACGGTGATGCCTCTGACCGTGGCGCCGTTGGTGATGCTGCCCAGGGCACGTGCCTCGTTGATCGCGTCCTCGGTCATGGCCCTGTCGACGGTGACCGGCGGCATCAGGTGCGGCCGGACCAGATTCGGCACCGCGAACTGGACCACGAGGATGGCCAGCACGGTCATCGCCATCGCCGGCAGCGTACGCCGGGTGAGCAGCCCGACGACGGCGCCGAAGACGAAGGCGAACGCCGCGTACGCGATCGGTGCGATGTTGCGGGCGCCGAACACGACGGTGCTGAACCGGGCGTCGGCGACCGCGTCGACCGGGCTGGCCGCCCAGGTGAGCAGGAGGCTGGCCACGCCGGCGGCCGTCATGCTGCCGACGCCGACGACCAGCAGTTTCACGAGCAGCCAGCGGCGGCGGGTGACGCTCTGGTTCCAGACCAGTCGGTGGGTGCCGGCCTCCAGTTCGCGGGCGATCAGCGGCGCGCCCCAGAACATGCCGACGACGGCGGGGACCAGCCCCAGCAGCGCGGCCAGGAAGAGCAGCAGGTTCTCGTAGTCGGCGGCGAACTGGGCCAGCGCCCGGGTGCAGTCGCCCTGCGGCCGGCACTGGGCCAGGTAGCCGTCGCGCGCCTGTCGGATGTCGAGGCCAAGGTGGAGAAGGTAGGCGGTGAGCAGGGCGAGGGCGGCGACGCCGACCAGCGCCGGGGCCCGGAACTGCCGGAGACTCATCCAGATCATCGGACTACCTCCCCGGCCGCGGTCACCGTGCGGCCCGCGGGCATCCCGGCCGCCCGGCTCATGTACGCGAGGACGAGTTCCTCCAGGCGCACGGGCTCGACCGTCCAGGCGGTCTCGGGCCGCAACCGCGGCGCGCGGACCACCGCCCGGCTGTACCGGTCGGTGTGCTCGATTCCGATCACGTCGAGCCCCGGGGGCCGCTGATCCAGCGCCCCCCGGGGCGCGACCAGGCGATGGTGGTCGGCCAACAGGTCGGCCACGTCACCGGCGATCTGGACCCGGGAGGCGCACAGCACGATCAGGTGGTCGCAGACCAGCTCCACGTCGCCGAGCAGGTGGGAGGAGAGGATCGCGCTGGCCTCCAACTCGGAGACGAACTCCATCAGGTTCCGCAGGAAGCCGTTGCGGGCCAGCGGGTCGAGCGCGGCGGCCGGCTCGTCGAAGATGAGCAGCTCGGGCCGCTTCGCCGCGGCCATGGTCAGGGCGAGTTGGGCGCGCTGGCCGCCGGAGAGGCCGCCGGCCTTCTGCGCCGGGTCCAGCCCGACCTGCGCGATCCGCCGGTCGGCGAGGCTTCCGTCCCACGTGGGATTGAGTCGGGCGCCCATCCGCAGGTGCTCGGCGACGGTGAAGCTCCCGTACACCGGCGTGTCCTGGGCGACGAAGCCCACCCTGGCCAGGTGCGCCGCGTCCGCCGCCGGCGGGGCGCCGAGGACCCGCAGGGTGCCCGAGGTCGGGGCGATCAGCCCGCACGCCAGTTGCAGCAGTGTCGACTTGCCGGCGCCGTTCGGGCCGACCAGGCCGATCACCCGGCCCCGTGGGATGGTCAGATCGCAGTCCGTCAACGCGGTGTGGCGGTCGTACCGCTTGGTCAGCCCCTCGGCCCGCAGGACCGGTTCGGAGACGTCTTGTGGCATGGCCACATCCTGCGAGGGGCGCCGCCGGCGGATCATCGCTCCACAGCACGGTTCCCCCGGGCCGGACCGTACTTTTGACCGGTTCGCCCCGCTCACCGTTTCCCTAGGCTGGCAGGCATGAGCCTTGGCGGGGTGAGGATGGACCGGTTCGCCGGCGCCGCCGCCGACGTGGCGCTCGGCGGGGCCTTCGGTGTGGCGATCCTCGTCGAGGCCGTCGCGATCGCGCAGAGCTGGGGCGTCCGCTACTGGCTCTTCGGCGGGGCCGCCGCCGCCGTGGTGTGCCTGCTCGCCCTGCTGCGCCGGTGGCATCGGGGCTGGCTCGCCGCCGCCGGGCTCACCGTTGCCGCGCTGACCATGCTGGTCGCCCGGCTGGCCCACCTGCCGGCCGAGCCGGGTCCCGCGATGGCGCTCGCACTGGCGGTGCTGGTCGGTGCCGCCGTACGTGCCCTCGCGCCCGCGCCGGCGGGCGCCGTGGCCGCCGCCGGGCTCGGAATCGTGGTGGGCAGTCAGCTCGCCGCCCGCCCCTCGCCGGGGATCGCCGCCGTCACGAGCCTGGCCGGGCTGGCCTGGCTGGCCGCCGTCGCGGTCGGGCTCTCCCTGCGCCTGGTCGACGCCCGCAACCAGGCCACCACCGAGAAGATCCGTCAGGACGAGCGACTGGAACTGGCCCGTGAGCTGCACGACGTCGTCGCCCACCACATCACCGGCATCGTCCTGCAGGCCCAGGCCGCCCAGCTGGTCGCCGGCAAGCATCCCGACAGGCTGCCCGGCACCCTCGCCGGGATCGAGTCCGCCGGCTCCGACGCGCTCGCCGCGATGCGCCGGGTGGTCGGCCTGCTCCGCGACGCCGCCGATGCGGCGCCCGCCTCGCCCGGCCCCGAGCGGCTCACCACCCTGGTCGACCGGTTCACCGGGCAGGGGCCACCGGCGCGGCTGCGGATGCCCGGGCGGACGGACGACTGGCCGCCGGAGGTGACCAGCACCGTCTACCGGATCGTGCAGGAGGCGCTGACGAACGTGGCCCGGCACGCGCCGCACGCCCGAGCGGTCACCGTCACTGTCGAGCAGGACGACAAGGAGATCACGGTGGAGGTGGTGGACGACGCGCCACCCGCGCCCGCGCGACACGGCCAGCGCGGCGGGTACGGCCTGATCGGCATGCGGGAGCGCGTGCAGAGCCTCGGCGGCGCCCTGCGGGTCGGCCCCCGCGCCGGCGGCGGCTGGTCCGTGCTGGCCACCCTTCCCGTGCCCGCCAGGACGACACGATGACCATCCGCGTGCTGCTCGCCGACGACCAGGCGATGGTCCGCGGTGGCCTGCGGCTCATCCTCGAGGACCAGCCGGACATCACCGTCGTGGCCGAGGCCGCCGACGGCGTCGACGCGGTCGCCCAGGCCCGCCGGCTCCGCCCCGACGTCTGCCTCGTGGACATCCGCATGCCCCGACTCGACGGCATCGAGGTGACCCGGGCGCTCGCGGGACCCCAGGTTCCCGAGCCGATGCGGGTGGTCGTGGTGACCACCTTCGACCTCGACGAGTACGTCTACGGGGCGCTGCGTTACGGCGCGGTCGGCTTCATCCTCAAGGACGCCGGGCCGGCGCTGCTGGTCGAGGCCGTACGCGCGGCCCACCAGGGCGACGCGTTGGTGTCGCCGTCGGTGACGCTGCGGCTGCTCAGGCACGTCACGTCCACCGTTCGGCCGACCGCCGGCAGGCGCGCCCCCAACCTCACCGAACGGGAGCTGGAGGTGGTCCGGGAGATCGCCCGGGGGCGTACCAACCGGGAGATCGCCGCCGAGCTGTTCATCTCGCTGAGCACGGTCAAGAGCCACGTCTCGGGGATCCAGACGAAGCTGGACGCCCGCAACCGGGTGGAGATCGCCGCGTGGGCGTGGGAGAACCGCGTCGTGGAGGGCACCTGACGGGCGTCGGACCTCGCCGTCAGCCCATAATGGACGGCCGCCGGCGGTCGGTTCCCTTTGTGGAACCGATCAAGCCGGTGCTCCCGTGGACCGCGTGATGTGGGGGGTGAGCAGGGCCGAACTACTGTCGTTTGGGAGCAGGGGGGCGAACTCGAACTACGATTCATGATTTGGCACGATCATCATTGTGTCGGATGCGCAGTACAGCTACGTGGGACCGCCGGACGCGCCGGACCGGTATGAGCTGATCGAGCGGCGCGCCGCTGGTGGCGAGGGTGAGGTCTGGCGAGCTCGCGAGCACCACGGAGACGTGACGTTCCCGTACGCGGTGAAGATCCTCCGGCTGCCGGCGGAGGACCAGACCGACCGTGGCCTGGAGGGCCTCCGGCTGCAGGCGGCGCTGGCGATTCAACTCGAACACCCGGCGCTGGTGAAGGTCAAGGAGGTCTTCGTCGGCCCGGCGCCGCATCGGGCCGGAGAGTCCACCACGGACACCGGACCCCGACTGTACTTCGTGATGAAGTGGATCGAAGGCCGCAGCCTCCAGGAGATGCTGGAGAGCGGCGGGGTACGCGGGTTGGACATCCTCGAGCCGCTCGAGCCGATCGCCGAGGCCATCGACTACCTGCACAGCGGCCAGGACACCGACGGCGTACCGGTTCTGCACCGGGACATCAAACCGGCCAACATCCTGGTCTCCGGCAGCGGGCGGGCCTATCTGGTCGACTTCGGCCTGGTCCGGCTGCGCAGCACCAGCGGCACCGCGCGGGTGTACGGCACGGCGCCGTTCATGGCACCTGAGTCCCTGGCCCGGGGTGAGTACACCCCGGCCACGGACCGCTACGCCCTCGGCGCGACCGTCTACTACGCGGTGACCGGCGAGATGCCGGTGCCCGGCGACGTCGACGGCATGACCCGGCGGCTCACCGCGTCACTCGGCCCGGGGCAGGACCGGGTGATCCGCGGGATCCTGTCGATGATCGCGGTGGCCGCCGAGCGCCGGCCGGCCGCCGCGGCGGCCTGGGTCAACGCGCTGCGCGCCGCACCGCCGCAGACCTCGATCGGCGCGGCACCGTCGCTGTCCCCGCCGCCGCCCGCCCCTGAGCCGTCGATCCACTCCCTGCCGCCCACCTCCGGGCCGAGCTACCCGCTGCCGCCCGGCTCTCCGCTGCCGGCCATCTCCGGGCCGCCCGGCTCTCCGCCGCCGCCCACCTCCGGGCCGCCCGGCTCTCCGCCGCCGCCCACCCTCGGGCCGTCGAGCTACCCGCTGCCGCCCGGCCCGCGGCCGGCGGGGGCACCGGCGTCGTCGGACTACCCGCTGCCGCCCGGCCCGGGGCAGTCAGGCTTCCCCGGGGCGCCCGGCCAGCCCCGGAAGAAGTCCAAGACCCCGATGATCATCGGAATCGTGGCGACGCTCCTCCTGGCCGCCTGCTGCGCGCCGGCGGTGTTGAACCTCGTCCGGTACAACCTGCCCGGCGATCTCGGTGCGAGTCCGACCCCCAGCGTCGACCGTGCCTCCCCGCCGCCCGAGGTGACCGCACTGGAGCCGGTGCTGCTGTCGGTGGCCGACGTCGGGTCCGCGATGAAGGTCGACCGCGAGTCGGTCAAGTCGAGCGCCACCACCGACCCGCTGCACCATGGCCTGACCAAGCTTGCGCTCTGCTCGGACGGCAACGTTCGCGGCGATGCGATCGGTGCCCACAGCAGCAACGGCTACTGGGTGTCCAGCGGCCAGTACCCGTACCTCGGCTCGGCGGTCGCCGGCTTCTACGGCAACGCGGCCGATCCGTTCCTCGACGCCGTCCGCAAGGCGGCCGAGCGGTGCGGTTGGCGACCGTTCACGGTGCCGAAGCTGGGTGAGGAGTCGCTCGGGATCACCGTCAGCGGCTCCAGTGGCGTCTACGCGATGATCTTCGTCCGGTCGGGTCAGACGCTCTTCCAGGTCGCGATCCAGAACGACTACGAAGGTGGCAGCGTCCAGAGCGACCTGATCAAAATGGCGACGTCGATGGCCAAACGGCTGCCGAAACCCAAGACGAAGCGATGACCGCCTCCGAGGCGGGTGACGACGTGAGCGTCACGCTGCTGGTCGGCGTACCCGGCGGGGGCGGGGAGCGACGGGTCACGGCGGCCGGCGGGCCGTTGCGGATCGGCCGTGATCCCCTCTGCTCGATCGTCCTGGACGACCCGCGGGCCTCGCGGGAGCACCTGGAGCTCACCTACCGGGCCGGGCGGTGGCACCTGCGTGACCTCGCCAGCCGCAACGGCACGTTCCTCGACGGCCGCCAGGTGCACGAGCTGGAGCTCACGGTCGCCTACGCGGTGCGGCTCGGCAACGCCGACGACGGTCCGGTGCTCACCTTCCGTCCGGAAGGGCTTCCCGCTGTCCCGCCGACGGTGACCGGTCCGGCACAGCCGGCCCCGTCGGCCGAGGCGCCGCCGAGCGGGTCCGAATCCGCGGCCGAGCCACCACCTGGCGTACGATTCGCGCTGGGCCGGACTCCCTCAGCCAGCTACCCGACCGCGGATCGGATCCGGATCGGGCGGGCGCCGGAGAACGACATCGTCCTCGACGACCTGCTGGTCTCCCGCTACCACGCCGACCTTGTCCGGGACGGCGCCGGATTCCGCGTCATCGACCTGGGTACGCGCAACGGCACGTACGTCAACGGGCGGCAGATCCAGCAGGCGGTGCTGAACGGCGGGGACCTCCTCTCGTTCGGGCACCACCAGATGGTGTTCGACGGCATCACGCTGCACGACTACGTGGACGCCGGCCGGGTGTCGTTGCGTGCCGAAGGGCTCGGTGTCACGGTCGGCGCGCGGAACCTGCTCTCGGGGGTCTCGTTCGAGCTGGACGAGTGCAGTCTGCTCGCGGTGGTCGGCCCGAGCGGTGCCGGCAAGTCGACGCTGCTGGGGGCGCTGACCGGCAACCGCCCGGCGCAGGCCGGCACGGTGCGCTACCAGGACCGCGACCTCTACGCCGAGTACGCCGACCTGCGGCACCGCATCGGCCTGGTGCCGCAGGACGACATCCTGCACCGCCAGCTGACCGTACGCCGTGCCCTGCGCTACGCGGCCGGGCTGCGCTTCGGCGCCGACGTGACGCCTGCGGAGCGGGACCAGCGCATCGACGAGGTACTCGCCCAGCTCGCCCTCACCGCGCACGCCGACCAGCGCATCGACACGCTCTCCGGTGGACAGCGCAAGCGCACCTCGGTGGCGCTGGAACTGCTCACCGAGCCCTCGCTGCTCTTCCTCGACGAGCCGACCTCCGGGCTGGACCCGGCGCTGGACCGCGACGTGATGCACGGGCTGCGTGAGCTGGCCGATCGCGGCCGGACCGTCGTGGTGGTGACGCACAGCCCGCTGCACCTGAACGTGTGCGACCGGGTGCTGGTGCTCGCCCGCGGCGGCAAGGTCGCCTACTTCGGCCCGCCGGACGAGCTGCTCGACTTCTTCGGGGCGGCCGAGTACGCCGACGTGTTCACCGCGGTCGCCGCCGAGCCGGACGTCTGGGCCGCCAAGTTCGCGGCCACCCGCCCGCCCGTCAAGACCGCACCGCCGAGCGAGCGGGCGGCGGCCACCGCGTCACCGCCGCGCCAGGGATGGTGGCGGCAGATGGCGATCCTCGCCCGCCGTACGGTCGCCGTCACCCTCGCCGACCGGTTGTACGCGGCGCTTTCCCTCGGCCTGCCGGTTGGTCTCGCCGCCCTGCTGCATGTGGTCCCCGGTTCCGACGGTCTCGGGCTGCCCGCACAGCCGCCCGGACGTAGCACCGAGGCCGCCCAACTGCTGGTCATCCTGACCATCGGCGCGATCTTCATCGGGCTGGCCGGCGGCATCCGGGAGTTCGTGGGGGAGGGCGCCATCTACCGCCGGGAACGGGCGGTGGGCATGGCGCCCGGCGCCTACCTGAGCGCGAAGCTGGTCGTGTTCGCCGTACTGAACGCGTTCCAGGCGGCACTGTTCGTCCTGCTCGGCATGGTGGGCCGGCCGGCGCCACCCGAGGCGCTCGTGCTGGGCGTGCCGATGGTGGAGCTGATCGCGGTGGTCTGGCTGACCACACTGGCCGCCACCGTGCTCGGGCTGCTGGTCAGCGTCTACGTGTCCACGAGCGAGCAGACCATGCCGGTGCTGGTCGGGCTCGTGATGGCGCAGCTCGTGCTCTGCGGCGGGCTGTTCGCCGTGGTCGAGCGCGCCGGTATCGAACAGCTCTCCTGGCTGGCTCCGGCCCGCTGGGGGTACGCCGCCGCAGCCGCCACGGTGGACCTGCGCGCGATAATGGTGAAGCCCACGCCGGACGCGCTCTGGGCGCACACCACCGGCGCGTGGAGTTGGGCGGTGGCTGTCCTGGCCGGCCAGACCGTCCTGCTGACCGCGGCGGTGCGGTGGGCGCTACGCCGCCACGAGCCCGTACTGGAGAGCCGGAGGAACCGCACGTGAGTCGCCGTAAGGATTCTGCCGCCGCCCTCGACGCCGTTCTACGCGACGGCTGGAGCAGTGCCTGCCGGCTGTACGAGCACCTGGCGCGCGGCGGCCAGCTGGCCGCCCTGCCGCCCAGCGGACTGCGGCTGGGCCAGAACGAAACGATCTTCAGCGACACGGTGCTGGGTTACGCACGCTTCTACGGCACTACGGTGCAGTACCGGGAGAGCAGCAACTTCTGGTTCGGCTCGACGGGCTTCGTGCTCGCCGGCATGGCCACTGACGCCATCAGCAACGCCAGTGCGCGCAGCCGCGCCCAGGCGATGGCGGCGGCGCAGTGGCGGGACCAGGCGCAGGTGCGGATGATCCTGACCAACCAGCGGTTGCTCGGGGACTACCGGGGCAACCTGCTGAGCTTCTGGCACAACGGCGTACAGGAATTCACCGCCGACCTGACCCAGTGGTCGTTCATCCTCCGCTATCAGGAGGGCAATCCGCTGATGCTGCACGGCCCGGCGGCGCCGTGGTACGCGGTGGCGGTCGCCTGGCTGGTCTTCGGCCCACAGGGCATGCACCTTCCGGCGCTCGCACCGATAAGCGCAGCCGTCGCGCAGCGTGCCCGTGCCATCACCGGCGAGGTCGTGTCCGACCAGTAGTGCTCCGCCGGTCGCCTCGGGTTGGGGGTCCGCCGCGCAGGGCCGTTGTCCGGCGCGGCGGTCGTCGAGTGCTCGGCCCTCGGCCCGGCCACGGACGTGGTCGCGGCGTCCGCGGATCGTCTTCGACCGGTCGGCGTCAACGGCCGACGTCGAACGACCCCACCTTCTCGGCGAGCCAGGTCACGTCGGCGCCGCTCGGCACCTCGACCGGCGCGGACCCCCGGCGGAAGACCCGCGCGCCGGCGGCCACCCCGTCGAGGCGCATCGAGCCGCCGCGCACCCGTAGCCAGGTGCCCTCGCGCATGCCGAGCACCGGGACGTCGTTCTCCTCGAGGAACTGGGTGAGCCGCTCCTCCCGGGTCTCGCCCTGGTGCGTCGAGCCGGGGTCCGGGTCGAGGTAGTGGGGGTTGATCTGGAACGGCACGAGATTGAAGGTCTCGAAGGACGGCGGCTGGACGATGGGCATGTCGTTCGTCGTACGCAGGCTCGGCGTCGCGACGTTGGTGCCGGCGCTCGACCCGAGGTAGGGCATCCCCTCGGCCACCCGGGCGCGCACGACGCCGATCAGGTCGAGCTCGTGGACCGCCTTGACGAGACGGAAGGTGTTGCCGCCGCCGACGAAGACGGCCTCGGCGCCGGCGATCAGGTCGCGCGGCGTGCCCTCGTGTGCTCCCGTGACGGTGATGCCGAGCGGCTTCACGGCCCGCCGGACCGTGTCGGTGTAGCCGTCGTGGTCCGCCAGCGCGAAGGGGACGAACACGATCGACCGCCGGCCGTCGAGCGCCTCGAGGATCGCGTCGCGCGCATGCTCCAGGTAGGCCCGCCCGGGGGCTGTCGAGTTGGACAGGAGCAGGAGGTTCTGGTGGCCCTTGGTCATTGGTGTCTCCTTGATGCCGGTCTGGCACGTCGGCGCGGCGCTCAGGCCCGGGCCGTCCTGGTCTGCCGGGGTGCGGTTGCCGAGTTCGCCCGGCCCTCGAGCAGGGCGGACAGCTGCTCCGCCGCGGCCTGCAGTGCGGGCAGATGGTCCCGGATGTCGTCAGGACGCGCCGGGTACTTGCTCTCGCCGAGGCTGAGCGAGCCGACGGGCCGCCCCCTGAGCATGATCGGTACGGCGAGCGCCCTGGTGGCGTAGTCGTACTCGCCCTCGGAGTAGGCGTAGCCCTGCGCGGCGGTCTCGACGAAGAGCCGTTCGAGCTCGTGCTCGTCGACCTTCGTCAGCTCGGTGAACGTCGCGAAGACGCGACCGGAGATGAGGGCGCGGCGCTCGTTGCTGTCGACGAAGGCGAAGTAGCCGCGGGAGGTGGCGCCCGCGTTGGCCGGGTACAGCTCGCCGACGAGCGGATGACTGCGCAGCGGTTCGCCGCCGTTGACGGCGGCGACGCACCGGACGTGGAGCCCGTCCGGAACGGCGAAGATGGCCGTGCGGTCGGTCTGGAAGGCGAGCGGCTCGAGCACCCGCTGCGCCAGGGTGGCCAGCCCTCCCGTGCGCTCCCAGACGGCGGCCATCCGCCACATCGTCGGTCCGAGGCTGTAGCGCCGGGTCACCGGATCGGCGCTGAGGAAGCCGCGCGCGGCGAGCGCGGCGAGGATCCGCTGCGCGGTCGACTTGTCGATGGCGAAGGCCTCGGCAAGCTCCATGACGCCCCAGTCGCGGCGCCGCTCCGTGAACGACAGGAGCACCTCCAGGGCGCGGTCCACGGTCTGGAGCGGCGAGCGGGGGCGGGCGCCGTTGTCTGACATGGGTCCTCCGGGATGGGTGGGACGGGTCAGAACCTACCGCACCCTGAGTCAGCTCGGGATGCCCTCTCAAATACAGAGAAAATATTGCGCGCAGACGTCGGGCGAGCGAATCCTTGGCGCCGAGACCCAGGTCAGACCCCCTGAAGCGCAGATTGGAGGTGGCCGTGAACCACGTCGTGCGACGAGTCCTCGCGATGTTCCCGGCGCTCCTCGGTGTCGTGCTCTGCATCTTCCTTCTCACGCGTGTGCTGCCCGGTGACCCGGCCCGGACGCTGGCGGGGGAGCAGGCCGACCCGGCGACCGTCGAGAAGATCCGCGTCGAGATGGGCCTCGACCAGCCGCTGGTCGCCCAGTTCATCTCCTACGTGCGCGACCTCTTCGCCGGGGACTTCGGCTTCGCGTGGCACACCGGGCAGCCCGTCCTCACGGACTTCGCCTCCCGGCTGCCGGCGACGGTCGAGCTCGCCATCGTGGCGATCTTCATCTCGCTGCTCGTGGGGGTTCCGATCGGCGTCGTCAGCGCGACGCGCCGCGACCGGCCGATCGACCACGCCAGTCGCGTCTTCTCGCTGATCGGGGCGTCGATGCCGCTCTTCTGGCTCGCCCTCATCGTGATCTTCGTCTTCTACAACAGGCTCGGGTGGGAACCGGCTCCGCTGGGCCGCATCGCCCAGGGCGTGAACCCGCCGACGTCGATCACCGGGCTCTACCTCCTCGACTCGCTCCTGACCGGCGACGTCGTCGCGTTCAAGTCGTCGCTGGCCCACATCATCTGGCCGGCCCTGTGTCTCGCCACCGGGAGCACGGCGATCATCGCCCGGATGACCCGGTCCGAGATGCTCGAGGTGATCAACCAGGACTACGTGCGCACCGCCCGCTCCAAGGGCCTGCCGCCGGCCAAGGTCATCCTCAAGCACGCGCTGAAGAACGCCGCCCCCGTCATCGTGACCGTCGTCGGCCTCCAGTTCGGCCAGCTCCTCGGCGGCGCGGTCATCACCGAGACGGTCTTCAGCTGGCCGGGCATCGGCTTCTACGTCGTCCAGTCCGTGCTCGCCACCGACTACGCGCCGGTCCAGGCCTTCACGCTGCTCGCCGCGGCCGTCTACCTGACGGTCAACCTCTGCGTCGATCTGTTCAACGCCCGCCTGGACCCGAGGATCGAGAATGCCTGACACCACCGTGTCCGCCACCGCGACCGGCCACCGGGCCGCGTCGCCCGGCCCGGCGGGGTCGAGGCCCACGACGGCCTGGCGTCTCCTGGTCCGCAACCGCCTGGCGATGGTCGGTCTCGTCTTCATCGCGATCTGGACCATCGGCGCTCTCGTGGCCGGGCTGCTGCCGTACACGCCCACCGAGACCGGGACGGGGGGGCTCCTCGAACCGCCCTCCGCCGCGCACCTCTTCGGCACGGACAACTTCGGCCGTGACATCCTCGCCCGGGTGCTCGCCGGCGGGCGGATCTCCCTCTGGACCGGGCTCATCGCCGTCGGGATCTCGCTGCTCATCGGCGTCCCGATCGGCGCCGTCTCCGGCTTCGTCGGCGGGGCGGTGAGCGCGGTGCTCATGCGGGTGATGGACGTGCTCCTCGCGTTCCCGTCGCTCGTGCTGGCCATGGCGATCGCCGCCGCCCTCGGCCCGGGCCTGGCGAGCGCGATGGTCGCCGTGGGCGTCGTCGGCATCCCGGAGTTCGCCCGCATCGTCTACAGCCAGACCCGCTCGCTGCGGGAGCGTGACTTCGTCGAGGCCGGGCGCGCCATCGGCCTGCGTGACCGGACGATCCTCATCCGCCACATCATCCCGAACACCGTCGCCCCGATCCTCGTCCGATCGACCCTCGGCATGGGCTACGCGATCCTCACGGCCGCCTCGCTCAGCTTCATCGGCCTCGGCGCCCAGCCGCCGACGCCGGAGTGGGGCGTCATGATCTCGGACGGCCGCGGCTACATCATCAGCGGCGAGTGGTGGATGACGGTCTTCCCCGGCATCGCCATCGCCACCTCGATTCTCGGCTTCAACCTCATCGGCGACGGCCTTCGTGACGTCCTCGACCCGCGCCTGCGGACGAGCCGATGATCCGGTGCGGACCTGCCACGGACGCCAGCCCATCCGCCCACCCCATCCCCCACCTCTGACCTCAAGGAGAACAGTGTGAAGCGCAGCGCCACCCTGGCCGCCGCGGTCTCCGTGATCTTCGTCGCGGCGGGCTGTGGAGCCAACGCCAACCAGGGCGGTTCCTCGCAGGCCGACGGAGCCAAGGACACCCTCGTCGCCGCCTATTCGGAGGGCGGCAAGACCCTCAACCCCGCCGAGGCGAACGACGTCACGTCCGACACGTTCGTCGTGGCGGCCTACGACCAGCTCGTGACGTATGACCGCACGACGACGAACGGCAAGCCGACCGCCAAGACGGACAAGATCGTGCCGATGCTCGCGGAGTCGTGGAAGGCGAGCGCCGACTCGAAGAGCTACACCTTCACCCTGCGGCAGGGCGTGAAGTTCGAGGACGGCTCGGCCCTCGACTCCGACGACGTCGTCAAGAGCTTCGACTTCATCAAGAAGTCGAAATCGGCGAGCTTCCTCTACGGCATGGCCGGCATCGACACCGTGACGGCGGTCGACCCGCAGACGGTGAAGATCGACCTCAAGGCGCCGAACCACCTCTTCCTGCAGATCCTGCCGATGTACTCGTTCTCGATCATCAACATCGACAAGGTCAACGCCGAGGGCGGCGCCAAGTGGCTCGACACCCACACCGCGGGCTCCGGCCCGTACCGGCTGACGAAGTGGGACCCGGCGACCGAGGCGGTGCTCGAGCGCAACGACACCTACTGGGGTGACAAGCCGGCCCTGCGCAAGATCAACACGAAGTTCATCGGCGAGGCGAGCAACCGCGTCCAGCTCCTCGGCAAGGGCGAGGTCGACCTCGCCCTCGAGGTCCCGGCGAAGGACGTCGACAGCCTGTCGAAGCAGTCCGGCGTCACCATCGACTCCCGGGCCAGCAACAAAGTCCTCTTCTTCGGGATGAACAACGCCATCAAGCCGTTCGACAACCCGAAGGTCCGGCAGGCCATCTCGTACGCGATCCCGTACGACAAGCTCATCAGCGACGTCATGAAGGGCCAGGCGTCGCCGATGCGCTCGTCCGTGGCCAGCTCGACCCCGGGCTTCAGTGACGCCGGCTACGTCTACTCGCACGACCTGGACAAGGCCAAGGCGCTCCTCGCGGAGGCCGGCTACGCCAACGGCTTCAGCTTCGACTTCACCCTCGGCAGCGGCTTCGACGACTGGTCGGACGACGCCGTCCTCATCCAGGCCGAGCTGGCGAAGATCGGCGTGACGATGAACATCAACAAGATGGCGCGTCCGCAGTTCCTCGAGGCGCTCGCGACCAACAAGGTGCAGAGCTACATCACCCGCTGGACCTCGTTCGTCAACGACCCGGGCTACCACCTCGGCCTCCTGCTGACCAGCGACGGCACGAGCAACTACGCCAACTTCCACAACGCCGAGGTCGACAGGCTCTGGAAGCAGGCCTCGACCGAGACGGACCAGAACGTCCGGAACGAGCTGTACGGCAAGGCGCAGGAGATCATCAACACCCAGGCGCCGTGGGCGTACCTCTACGAGTACAACATCGTCGTCGCGCAGCGCGAGGGCGTGCAGGGGTACACCTCGTACCCCGACGGCATCATCCGGTTCTTCCAGATGAGCAAGGGCTGACGCCCTGAGGAGAGGCGCGCCGCCGGGCCCGCCGCCATCCCCGACGCGCCCGGCGGCCGCCTCCTCCACACCACCGCGAACCCACCTCCCCGCAGGCGAATACGACACCTGGAGCCTGACTTGACCACGACATCCCCCGACTGGGAGACCCGGGTCCTCGACGAGATCGAGCGCACCCGGGACGAACTGCTGACGCTCGCCGGAGACCTCATCCGCATCCCGAGCGAGAACCCGCCGGGGGACTGCACGGACGTCGGCAGGTTCATCGCCGACCACCTGCGTGCCGAGGGCCTCGACCCCGAGGTCCACGACGCGGGCGATGGTCGCCTCAGCGTCGTCGTCCACCGTGCCGCGAGCAACGCCGCGGTGGACGGCGACCCCACTTCGGCGCGCCACCTCGTGCTCGCCGGCCACACCGACGTCGTCCCCGTCGGTGACCTCAGCCGCTGGACGTTCCCACCCTTCGCGGGTGACATCGTCGACGGCTACCTCCGCGGTCGCGGGGCGAGCGACATGAAGGCCGGCCTCGCCGGCGTCATCCACACGCTCGTCGTCCTCCACCGCCTCGGTGTCCCGCTCGCCGGGAAGCTGTCGCTCGCGGCGGTGCCCGACGAGGAGCAGGGCGGCTCGCGCGGGGCGGACTGGCTCCTCGACCAGGGCGTCCTCGACGGCGCGACCGGCGCGATCATCGCCGAGCCCGCCGAGCGCACGCACCCGACGATCGGCCAGAAGGGCAGCAACTGGTTCCGGATGACGATCGACGGCAGGCCGGGGCACGGCAGCCTCCAGCCGCTGCACGGCGTCAGCGCGAACCTCCTCGCGGCCAGGGCCGTCGTCGCCCTGCAGCGGCTGTGGGACATGAAGCCGTCCCCGCCCGAGGACGTGGTCGAGCTCATCGAGCGGTCGAAGACGTTCGCCGAGGAGCGCGAGGGCTACGCCCCCGGCATCGGTGCCGTCTTCGAGCACGTCACCGTCAACATCGGCACGATCCACGGCGGCACCTCCTCGAACGTCGTCGCGGACCGCTGCGTCGTCGACGTCGACACCCGCGTGCCGATCGGGTTGTCGCGCGCCGAGGTCCTCGCCCGGGTCGACGAGCTGCTCGCCGAGGCGGGCGTCGAGGCGACGATCGAGCCGATCGGCTTCCGCAGCGAGCCGAACTGGACGTTGCCGAGCGACCCCGTCGTCACCGAGCTCGTCGCGGCCCTGCGCGAGCTGACCGGCGACCCCACCGCGGAGGGCGTGCTCCAGTGGGCGTCCTCCGACGCCCGCACCTTCCGCAGCCACGGCATCCCCGTGCTCCAGTACGGGCCGGCCGAGCTGGCCACCATCCACGGCTTCGACGAGAAGGCACCCGTCGCCGACGTCGTCCTCGCCGCGAAGACCTACGCCCTGACCACCCTCCGGTACCTCGGCGTCGCCGAGACCGCTGTCGAAAGCGAATGATCGTGCTGTCCCACGTCCTCACGGCCCTCGACCTCCTCGACCGTCCCGACGCCTCGGGCAAGCTCGTCGCCGAGCACCTGCGCGCCCTCGGTGACGACGCCTGCTCGATCACCGTCGAGACGGTGGCGGGCGAGCGCGGCTCGACCGACTTCATCCAGGTCACCGTCCCGGGCAGCCGTGGCAGGACCGTCGGCGGCGACGCCCCGACGCTCGGTGTCGTCGGGCGCCTCGGCGGCATCGGCGCCCGGCCGGAGCTCATCGGCTACGTGTCCGACGGCGACGGGGCCACCGCCGCCGTCGCCACGGCCGCCAAGCTCCTCGCGATGCACGCCCGCGGCGACATCCTGCCCGGCGACGTCGTCATCTCGACCCACATCTGCCCCGACGCGCCGACCCGGCCGCACGACCCCGTGCCCTTCATGGACTCGCCCGTCGACATCACCGCGATGAACGAGCACGAGGTCACCTCGGAGATGGACGCTGTCCTGTCCATCGACACCACGAAGGGCAACCGCATCGTCAACCACCGCGGCATCGCCATCTCCCCGACGGTCCGCGCCGGCTACATCCTCCCCACGAGCGCCGACCTCGTCAGCGTCCTGGAGACCGTGTCGGGCGAGCCCGCCGTCGTCTTCCCGCTGTCGACGCAGGACATCACGCCGTACGGCAACGGCCTCTACCACATCAACTCGATCCTCCAGCCGGCCGTCGCGACGGCCGCGCCCGTCGTCGGCGTGGCCATCACCACGGTGACGCCCGTGGCCGGCTGTGCGACCGGCGCGAGCCACGAGGTCGACATCGCACTGGCCGCGCGCTTCGCCGTCGAGGTCGCCAAGGGCTTCACCGCGGGCGTGGTGTCCTTCCACGACGAGGCCCAGGCGGCGCTCCTCGAGAGTCTCTACGGCCCGGCCACCCACCTGCAGACGACTGGAACAGCCCCCACGCAGGCCTGAGCGGACGCCCGCGCCCGAGCCCGGCGGCCCACGGAACAAGGAGCACGGACATGGCTGAGACCCTGCTGTCGATCGAGAACCTCTCGATCCGCATCGACACGTCCCGCGGCCCGATCCATCCGGTCCGGAACCTCGACCTGACCATCTCGCGCGGCGAGATGGTCGGACTGGTCGGCGAGTCGGGCTCGGGCAAGAGCGTCACCGCCATGTCGATCACCGGACTGCTGCCGGCGCGGCAGGCGCGCATCACCGGCGGGCACATCCGCTTCGCCGGGCGCGACCTCGCCGCGCTGTCGGACCGGCAGCTGCGCGAGATCCGCGGCAGGGACATCGCGACGATCTTCCAGGAGCCGATGACCGCGCTCAACCCGGTCTTCACGATCCGCGACCAGCTCACCGAGCCGTTGCGCCGGCACCTGCGCCTCGGTCGCCGGCAGGCGGCGGACCGGGCGGGCCAACTGCTCGACATGGTGGGGATCCGCAACACCGCGCGGGTCCTCGCCGGCTACCCGCACGAGCTGTCCGGCGGGATGCGCCAGCGCGTCATGATCGCCATGGCCATGGCGTGCGAGCCCAAGCTGCTCATCGCCGACGAGCCGACCACGGCGCTCGACGTGACGACCCAGCTGCAGATCCTCGACCTCATCATGGACCTGCAGGAGCAGCACGGGACGGCGGTCCTGCTCATCACGCACGACCTCGGTGTGGTCGCCCAGACCTGCCAGCGGGTCGCCGTGATGTACGGCGGTGAGCTGCAGGAGACGGCGCCGACGGAGCAGCTCTTCGCCGCGCCGCGGGCCGACTACACGAAGCGGCTGCTCAGCTTCATCCCCTCCGCCAACGAGCACGTCGTCGAGGCGGTCGAGGCGCTCGCCGAGGGAGGCGCCGCGCCCGGTTCGGCTCGCGTCGAGACACCCGCCGACGCCCGCCCCGAGGAAGCCGACGACGACGCGCCGGTGCTGCTGGAGGTCACCGACCTGACGAAGGTCTTCACCGGGCGGCGCCGCCGGCTGGGACGTCCGGCCGAGGCCGTCAAGGCGGTCGACGGCGTGTCCTTCCGGGTCCGCCGCGGCCGCACGCTCGCCATCGTGGGCGAGTCCGGTTCGGGCAAGTCGACGACCGGTCGGGCGCTGCTGCGCCTGCACGAGCCGACGTCGGGGGCGGTCACCTTCAACGGGGTCGACCTCCTCGCGGCGGGTGACGACGAGTTGCGTCGCCTCCGCGCCCAGATGCAGATCGTCTTCCAGGACACGTACGCCTCGCTCGACCCGCGGTGGACGATCCACCGGGCCCTCGCCGAGCCGCTGCGGTTGCACACGGACCTCGACGACGCGGCGATCCGCGCCCGCATCGTCGAGGTCATGGAGACGGTCGGCCTGCGGGAGGAGGACATCGACCGCTTCCCGCACGAGTTCTCCGGGGGCCAGCGCCAGCGGATCGGCATCGCGCGGGCCCTGATCCTCAACCCGAGCCTCGTCGTCTGCGACGAGCCCGTGTCGGCACTCGACGTGTCGGTGCAGGCCCAGGTGCTCGACCTCATGAAGCGGTTGCAGCGGGACCTCGGACTCACCTACGTCTTCATCTCGCACGACCTGTCCGTCGTCGAGATGATGGCCGACGAGATCGTCGTCATGAGCCAGGGCCGCGTCGTCGAGCGGGGCAGCGTCGAGCAGATCTTCACGGCGCCGCAGCACCCCTACACGAAGGCGCTCCTCGCCGCGATCCCGGTCGCCGACCCCACCGCGCGGGTCGACCGGGCCGTGCGGCGCCGCATCGTCGAGCGTGGCGTCGCGGCCGCCGACCTGCCCGAGAAGGCGGTGGCCTGATGCACGCGGCGGCTGCGGGCGGGTCAACCGGCGTACGGCCGAAACTCGGTCTCGTCACGATCGGCCAGGCACCCCGCGTCGACCTCATCCCCGACGTCGAGGCCGCCCTCTCCGGCGTCGACTGGGTGGAACACGGCGCGCTGGACCTCCTCGACGCGGACGGCGTCGCCCGGCTCGCTCCGCGCGGCGGGGAGCGTACCCTCGTCTCCCGGCTGCGCGACGGCTCGCGGGCCCGCCTCGGCGCGACGAGCATCGGCCCGGCGCTCGACGACGCCATCAGGCGGTGCGTGGCCGACCGCTGCGGCGCGGTCCTCGTGCTGTGCACCGGCCGCGTCGAGCACGGTCCGGCGTCGGTGCCGGTGCTCCACGCGGAGGACATCGCCCACGACCTCATGGTGCGGCTCGTCGGCGCGGGGCGCCTGGGCGTGCTGTGCCCCGTGCCGGAGCAGCTGCCGGACATCCGCCAACGGTGGGAGGAACGCCTGGGCCGGTCGGTCGTCGCGGCGGCCGTGGACCCCTACACGGCTGGACCCGACGAGGTGGCGGCCGCCGGCCGAAGGGTCGCCGCGGGTGGGGCCGACGTGGTCTTCCTCGACTGCATCGGCTACACGCAGGCGCAGCGGCAGGTCCTCGCCGCCGAGGGCGTCCGAGCCGAGACCGCCCGCCACCTCGCGGTGACGGGCGCGCTGGGCCACCTGTCCGCCACCTCGCGCTGACCGGGAGTCCGCACCGGGTCGGTGGCCCGCGGGGTCCGCCCGGTCGGGATCACGGCCCGGTACGCCGGTCAGGCCCAATCTCCCTCGAACAGTGGGGTGACCGGGCGCTCCCGGCGGCCGATCCGTAGGTCCCCGAAGACGGTGCTCCGCTGCGCCCGGTCGACCTCCGCGTCCAGGTCGATGTGCAGTTCCTCGGACGCGTCGTGGGCGGCGCCGATGAGCACGAGTTCGGTCCCGGGGTGGTCGAGGAACGCCGGCGGGTCGAGCGGGGCGAACCGACGGTCGTGGAACCTGCGCTGCAACGCGCCCGGCAGTCTGACCTTGCGGGACCCCTGGAGCCCGACCCCGGGCGGGGAGGGCGCCTGCGGGTTCTTCACCGTGACGATGTAGCTCGCCTCCGACTCGATGTTGAGGTCGTGCTGCGCCTCGCCGAGCCGCAGCGGCAGTTCGAGCTCGTACGCGAGGTGGGTGTGGTCGTCGTGCCGGGCGATCACGTACGCGCCCTCGGCGGCGGGCCGGGCCGGCGGCTGCTCCCGCGGGCCGCGGGTCCGCGTCCGGTACGCGCGCGCCCGCAGTGCCTCGTGCAACTGCTCCGGCCGGTCCACCACCTCGTCGACGAACGCCCAGAAGCGGTCGTGCTCCTCGATGTCGGGCAGGCGTTTCCGCCCTATCACCAGCAGCCGCAGGTGCCTCCCGTGCCACGGGTGCAGCACCACCAGCAGCCGCTGCACCTCCTCCAGGGAGTCGACGTGCTCCTCCTCGACGCGGGGTCGGTAGAGGAAGTAGATGTCCCCGTCCTCCAGCAGTTCGGCCATTCGCCCCGCGTACCCGCGACGGCCGCCGACCAACGGCCTCAGACGATGCCAAACAGCACGGCCGCGGACGCCCCCGACGCCGACTCCGCGCCGGTGGACGCGCCCGCCCGAGATTCGGGCGGGCGCCAGGGCACCGGTGGCCGCGTCACGTTCTGCGCTCACCTCGCCTGCCACCCACCGGCCCGCAGCTCGATCGCCCCGTTACCAGATCCCGGCGGGTCAGCCGGCGGGTGGGGCGGTCCAGGAGGACCGGATCAGCTCCCGCTCCGTGGCGGCGAGGTGGGCGGCCGCGGCGAGCCACGCCCAGGCGTACCGGTCCGGGTCGGGATCGGTGAGCCGGCCGAACGCGTCCCGGCCCCGCCGGTCGGACTCGTCGGCGAGCCCGGCGGCCACCGCGGCGGCGGTGGTGAAGCCGGCGCGGCGCAGCGGACCGACCAGCCCGGCACCCTCGCCGCGGGCCGCCTCGGCGACGGCCCGGCGACCGCCGGAGACGGCCAGCTCGACCAGCCTGCGGACCCGCCACAGCGGGGACTCCGCGACCGCGTCGGCGCCGACCGCGAGAACCGGTTCGGTCGTCGCGGCCGCGTCGCCCGGCGGCAGGTGGCTGCCCTGGAGTTGGTCGTAGCCGAGGTCCGCCCGGCCCTGCCAGTCCGCCGGCAGCCGCAGCGTCGCGGCGGCACCGGGCACCGGGCCCACCGCGAGCGGGCGCAGGGTGCTGGCCCGGTCCGGGTCCAGCCGGCCGACCACCCGGATCCGCAGACCCGGCCGGGAGGCGAGCCGCCGCAGGTTGGCCACGTGAGCCAGCACCGGGTGGGAGTTGACCGGCACCAGCCGGATCACCGGCCCGTCCGATACCGGCGCACGGTCTCCTCCGGCGTCGGTCGCGGGGGCCAGCTCGCGGGCCAGCACCTGGTCACCGACGGCGCCCACCACCATCAGGTCGCAGCCGAGCAGCGCCGTCCCGGCCCGGGCCGGGTCCTCCGGGTCGTCGGCGGCGAGCTGGGCGGTCACCACCTCGGCGAGCGGCCGGGCGAACAGTTCCGCCAGCGGCCCGGCGGACCAGTCGGACCCGGGCAGCGGGGTGGCCCGGACCCCCTTGCCGGCACCGAGCCGGCCGTCGGGGGAGACGGTCGTGCCGGTGATCCGCAGACCGCCGCGGGCCAGCACCGCGTGGTTGACCGCGACCGCGCCCATCTCGGTGACTGCCCGGGCGCCGTTCTGTGCCCGCTCCGGGCCGCCCGGTTTCACGTCGCCGAAGGAGAGCCGGCGCCCGTCGGCGGCGACGAGGTGGGTGACCACGCCGGCGTACCCGGTCGCGCTGATCACCGGTTCCCGACAGACGCCGTACACCTCCAGCGTGCCGTCCGGCTGGTAGGCCCGCCGGAGGACGCCGACCAGCGCCGGGTCGGAATCGCCGGCGGCCAGCCGGCCGGCCACGTACAGCAGGTCGTGCAGCACGTCGACCAGCTCGGCCAGCCGGTGGCCGGCCTGCCGTCCCCGGTGGGCGCGCAGGCCGCGTACCGCGCGCAGCGCGGCGCTCTCGGCCCGCGGCAGCCCGGCCAGCCGGGCGCCGTGCGCGGCCCGCAGCAGTTCGGCCTGGGGAATCGCGCCGGCGGCCGGCACGCCGGCCGCGAGCACCGCGGCGGCCGCCCGCCACAGCGCGCCGGCGGCGGCCCGTTGCGCCTTCGTCGGTGCCGCGCTCCGGCCGGTACGACCGGCGGCCGGGCCAGCCGACTTTCCGGCGCGCCCCGTCCGGCCGGTGGCCGCGCCGGCGCCGTCCGGGTGGGACGACGCGACGGTGGTGGACGCCGGATCGGGGTGGCCGGCCGGGTCGGCGGCCGGGCAGGCGACCAGGACCGCCGTCCGGTGCAGACAGCGGGGCGTCAGCAGGCAGCTGCACCGCGCCTGCCGCGGGTCGGTGACCGCGCCGGTCGGTCCGGGCGTCAGGGTGACCAGGGCCTCGGGGCCGCAGTCGACCGACACGGCGCCGTCGACCCGGCCGACCGGTACCCCGGCCAGTCGCTCGACGGTGGCGTCCAGCCGCTTGTGCAGCCGGGGCGGCAGGGCCGCCACCGCCGCGGCGGCGACCCTCGGCAGCACCGGCGGCAACCGGTCGGTGTCCACGATGGTGGTTGTGCGGTCCGTCAACGTGATCCTCCGCGTACGCGGTCGCCCACCCAGCGGGCGAGTTCGAGCGGGCTGAGAGCGGCGACCGGCATTCCGGCCGCGACGAGCTGCTGGGCGACCGGCACCGAGTAGCAGGGCACTCCTGCGTCGTTCAGCGCGGCGCAGCCGAGCAGATGCACGCCGGAACCGGCCAGCGCGCGGACCTCCCCGAGCAGCCCGGCCAGCGGGTAGCCCTCCTCGAAGTCGCTGACCACCGCGACGATGGTGCGGCTCGGCACGGTCACCAGCGAGCGGGCGTGGGCCAGCCCGGCGGCGATGTGCGTACCGCCGCCGACGCGCACCTCCAGCAGCAGCGACAGCGGGTCGTCGACCCGGTCGGTCAGGTCGACCACCTCGGTGGAGAAGGCGAGGAAGTGGGTGGACAGGGTGGGCACCCCGGCCAGTACGGCGGCGGTCAACGCCGACCACACCACCGACGCCTCCATCGAGCCGGACACGTCGACCACCAGCACCAGCCGCCAGTCGGCCTCCCGCCGCGTCCGGGTGTTGAAGACCGGGCGCTCCGGCACCACCACCGTCCGGCCGTCGCCGAGCCGCTGGGTGTGCGCCAGGTTCGCCCGCAGCGTACGGGCGAGGTTGATCCGGCCGCCGGGGCGGCGGGACGGACGCGGGTTGGTCAGCCCGGTCAGCGCCGGGCGCACCTGGGTGGCCAACTGCCTGGTCAGCTCCTCGACCAGCCGCCGCACCAGTGGCCGCAGGGTGGCCAGCTGCGCCTCGGGCAGGCCGCCGGCCAGCGACAGCACCGAGGTCAGCAGCTCCATCGAGGGGCGTACCGCGGCCGGGTCGAGCTCGGCGAGCACGTCGGTACGGCCGCTCTCGACAGCCCGGGCGATGACCTCCTCGCGTACCGCGGTGCCGAACAGCGCCTCCAGTTCGTCGGCCCACTCGCGCGCGGTCGGGAAGGAGGCATCCTGGCCGCCGCCGGACGTCTTGCCGAGGTCGGTGGCGCCCTCGCCCTGACCCGCCCCGTACAGCTCGTCCAGCGCGCGGGCGTAGCGGCGGGCGTCGGCCGGCAACCGGTCGGGCTGGCGGCCGAGCAGCAGCCGCCACCGGTCCGCAGGCGTGAGCCGGGCGGCCGGCGTGTCCGGCCCGGGTTCGGCGCCGGCGGGGGCGTCGGCGGAGTCGGCCGGCGTGCCCGGGATCGGGATGCCGCGGGCGACCAGGGCGGCCCGGCCGGCCGCGTCGGCGGCGGCCCAGCGGCCCAACAGCTCGGGCGGGGCCGACAGGGCCAGGTCGAGCCGGTCGCCCAGCCGTTCGGCGACGGTGTGCAGCAGCCGGTCCCGGGCCGCCGGGGTGAGCACGTCGAACCCGCCGCGCAGCGCCGGCAGCCGGTCCAGGAACTCGGCGTCGGTGAGCCGCTCGATCCGGTCCAGCAGCGGGTCCAGCGCGGCCGGGGCGGACTGCAGCAGCGGATGGGCCGCGGTGAGCAGACCACCGAGCAGCCGGTGCAGGTGCCGCCGGGTGTCCGGTCCGGTCGCCGCGTCGATCCAGCCGGCCACCCGGGTGCCCAGGGTCTCCAGGTCGGTCAGGTCGAGCAGCACCCGGGCGGCCAGGGCGGCGCCCTGGATCAGCGGCGAACCGGCCCGGGCCAGGTGGCCGAGGGCGTCGTCCAGGCGCAGGCCGATCCGGTCCTCACCGGCCCGGACCGCGAGGTCGACCAGCGCGGCGGCGTCGGCCGGGGCATCGCTGCCGGCCAGGCCGGGCAGCCCGCGGACCGCCGCGTCCAGCAGCACGACGGCCAGCTCGGCCGCCCGGGCCCGGCCGTCGGCGGTGGTGCCGGGCAGGTGCTCCCGGCGCAGCGCCTCCAGCAGGTCCAGTGCGGCCAGCAGCTCGGGCAGCGTGCCGGTGCCCGGCAGCACCGCGGCGGCCAGTTCGAGCCGGTCGGTGACCAGCTCGGGCAGGTCGCACCGGGCGGCGTCGCGGAGCCCGGTGAGCAGCTGCGCGGCGGTGGGGCCACCGTCGGCGGTCTCCCGGCGGAACCGCTCCCGCAGGGTGCCGGCCGCGGCCAGCGCCGCGGTCACCCCGCGTACGCCGACCAGGTCCAGCCGGGCCGCCACGGACGGCGTCCAGGCCAGCTGCCAGCGGGTGGTCAGGGCGGCGCCGTCGCCGGTGCCGGACACCGCGATCGGCTCGCCGTAGCCGACGCCGCAGACCTGGAGGCGGTGCAGCAGGATCTCCCGCCGTCCGTCCAGCTCGGTGCGCAGCGGGTCCAGCCGCACCTCGCGGGACTTCGGGCTGTCCGGGTTGGGCAGCCGCAGCGCGGCGAGTTCCGCCTCGACCGCGGGGCCGAGCCCGGACCGCGGCGTACCGGGGGCGATGCGGCCCCGCTCGGCGCCGACCAGCACGGTCTCCAGCGCCCTGGCCAGCGCCCGGCCGCGGCCGAGGAGTTCGCCCTGGCCGAGCACCGTGGTCACCGCCTCCAGCAGCTCGCCCCGGCCGGGGGCGGGCAGGTTGCGCAGTCGGGCCAGGTCGCCGGCCAGCCGCACCGCCTCGGCGGCCTCGCCGGTACCGGCGGTGTGACCGGCCGCGCGCAGCTCCCGGCACAGGTCGGTGACCGCCCGGGCGGCGGCGGCGCGGATCCGTTCCGGGTCGCCGGCGGCGGTGAAGACGGCCTGCTGCCAGCGCGGGTCGCGGATCCCGGCCGGGTAGCCGGACCGGGAGTCGAGCAGGTCGAACGCGTACGGCACCAGCGAGGTGACCGCCGTGCCGCTGGCGGCGGCCGGCCCGGACCGGGTCGCCACGGAACGGACCGGTCCGGCCGGGGCAGCGACGGGCCGGGCGGGCGCGGCGGCGACACCGGCGGCCAACGCCGGAGCGGCGGCGCCGGCAGCCGGGACGCGGATGCCGTCCGACGGGGCGCCGACGTTGTCCGACGGGGCGCCGAGCAGGGCCGGGGCATGGAAGGCGCCGACGACGGCGGCGACCCGCCGACCGTCCGCGCCGGCCTCGGCCAGCACCCGGCGCATTTGCCGCTCGCGGGCCACGTCCCGGGCCGGTACGCCGTCGCCGCCGTCGCTGTCGGCACGCATCGCCCAGCCGACGCCGAGGGCGGCCCGGCGGACCGCCTCGGGCGGGCAGCCCGGGGCGCGCACCTCGACCACCCGGTCCCACAGGTCGTCGCCGTCGCGGCCGGTGCCGCTGGCGCCGAGCGCGGCGGCGTAGCCGGTCCGGCGCGGGCCGGGCGCCGCCTCGGCGGCGTCCGGGTCGGTATCGCCGCCGGCGTCCGGCTCGGAACCGACGGTCGGTTCGGCGTCGGCGGCCGAGGCGGTGGTGTCGGCGGTCCAGCCGGGGTCGGCCAGCGGCAGGTCGCAGCAGACCACCTCGACGCCGCGCTGCCGGGCCCAGCGGATCGCGGCCAGCTCGGGGGAGAAGTCGGCGAACGGGTAGAAGCCCGTCGGCCCGTCCGCGCCGTGGCTGCCGACCAGGGCCAGCGGCGCCCGGGCAACCGGGTCGGACAGGTACGGCAACCAGCGCTGGAAGTCGGCCGGCAGCTCGACGCAGACCACCTCGGCCCCGGCGGCGTCCAGCAGCGCCGGGACCACCGCCGCGAGGGCCGGGCTGTGGTGCCGCACCCCGATCAGGTACGGCCGGACCGATCCGGCGAGCGCGTCGACCACGGCGCGCGGATCGGCCGTCGACAGGTCGGCCGCCGTCGGATCGACCGTCGACGGGCCGGCCGCCGCCAGGTCGCCGGTCGGCGAGGCCGCACCGGTCGATGTGCTGGATGGGGTCCTCAACGCAGGCTCTCCCGCAGGTCCCAGAGCCGGCGCCACATCGCGGAGCCGTCCTCGGCGCGGCGGCGCACCGGGCCGTCCCAGTAGCCGAGCAGCCGGGCGTGGTCGTTCTGGTCGTCCTTGCGGACCACGCCGAGCAGGTGCCCGGGCACCAGGTCGAGCGCGTCCTGACCGGGCAGGTACGCGGCGGACAGGCCGAGCGACACCGCCACCTGCACCGCCTCGGCGGTGGACATCACCGTGCCGGGCCGTTCCACGTCCCAGCCCTCGCCCGACCGGCCGGAACGCAGGTCACGGAACACGGTGACCAGGGCGTCCAGCACCGCGTCGTCCACCGCGTACGCCGCCCCGGCGCGCCGCACGGCGGCGGTGGCCTGCCGGCGGACCAGGTCGGTCTCCGTGTCCGCGTCCGCGATCGGGTGGATGGTCTCGAAGTTGAACCGGCGCTTGAGGGCCGAGGACATCTCCGACACGCCCCGGTCCCGCAGGTTGGCGGTGGCGATCACGGTGAACCCGGGCACCGCGCGGATCAGGCCGCCCTCGGTGCCGGCCAGCTCCGGCACGTTCATCCGCCGGTCGGACAGGATGGACACCAGCGCGTCCTGCACCTCGGGCAGGCAGCGGGTGACCTCCTCGATCCGGACCACCCGGCCGGTGCGCATCGCGGTCAGCACCGGCGAGTCGACCAGTGCCTGCGGGGTCGGGCCCTGGGCGAGCAGTAGGGCGTAGTTCCAGCCGTACCGGAAGGCGTCCTCGGTGGTGCCGGCGGTGCCCTGCACGGTCAGCGCGCTGGTGCCGCAGACCGCGGCGGCGAGCAGCTCGGACAGCATCGACTTGGCGGTGCCGGGCTCGCCGACCAGCAGCAGACCCCGCTCGCCGGCCAGGGTGACCACGCACCGCTCGACCAGACTCCGCTCCCCGACGAACTTCGGCGGGATGATCATGCCGGCCGGCAGTTCGGCGCCGTCCGGGCCAATGCGCCGGTCGGCGGGCAGCGTCAACGCCTCGCCGTCGCTGCCCTGGACGAAGGTGACCACGGCGCGCGGGGTCAGCGCCCAGCCCGGCGGCCGGGCCCCGTCGTCGTACGCGGCCAGGAAGGCCAGCTCGTCGGCGTACCGCTGTTCGGCGGAGAGGACCTGGGCGGTGGTCTCCGGTGCCGCGGTGGGGCGGACGTGTTCCGTCACGGTCACGGGTGTGTTCCTCGATCTCTCTGGCTCGGAAGGGGTGTTCGGGACAGGGGTCAGCGGCGGGTGCCGCGGGTGGGCAGGTTGTCGAAGCGGGGCCGGTCGCCGTCGCGGAGGCGCTGCCAGGCCCGCCGGTACAGGTCGGCGGCCGGTTCGAAGGGCACGGTCACGCCGAGCCCGGCCGTACCGTCCGGCGCGAGGTCGAACAGGACGACCTTCCAGCCCTCGATCGGCGCGTGCCCGCCGCGGCGCTCCAGCCACGGGCCGGGCAGGAACAGCGACCGGCCGGCCCGGGGCCGGCCGGCCTCGACGACCAGGTCGGTGCCGGCCAGCTCGGCGCGGGCGGCCTTCAGCCGGGCCGGCCTCCAACCGGTCCACTTCGCCGTGTTGCGATCGGTCGGATCCGGCATGGCCAGCAGCATCAGGTACACCGCCGCGGCGTCGGCGCCCAGGCCGTGCTCCCCGGCCACCTCGGCAACCAGATCGGACACCGAGCGGGTCGGATCCTGCGGCCACCAGGTCCCGTCCGCCGCCCGCGCGCCGCCGTCCGGTTCCCCCGGATCGCCGAGCAGCGCCGCGAACCGCGGGTCGCGGACCAGGCGCAGCGCCACCTCCATCGGGTACGGCTTGGCCGCGTCCTCCCGCAGCGCCGGCAGGTACGGGTCCGTCCCCTCGGCGTCGAGCAGGTCCGGCCGCAGCGCCGGCGACGGTTGGCTGTCGTAGGTGGCCAGGACGATGGCGCCATACCGTTCCCAGCCGGGGCCGGTCTCGGACGGGGTGCCCGCCACCTGGCGGAACGCGGGCAGGGAGACGTACTGGTCGAGGTCGAGCAGCAGGCCGGGGTTGGCCAGCCGGTCCCGGATCACGGCCAGCGCGGCCGGCAGCGCCGCCCGGCACGGGTCGCCGGCCGGCGTGTGGTGGGCGACCCAGGCCGCCAGGGCGACCGTGGAGCGCAGCACCCCGCCGGTGAAGCCCGCCGCCCGTCCGTCGACCTGCCGGGCCCGGTCGCCATTGATCTCGAAGGTCAGGTCGGTGCTCAGCTCGACCGAGCGGGCCGGGTCGAGCAGCGCGGGCAGCGCCTTCGCGGGCCCCCAGCCGGTCCGGATCGCGCGCACCGCATCGGCGAGCAGCTGCTCGGGCACCACCACCCGGCGCCCCAGGGCGGCGTTCCAGACCGCCGCGGCGGCCGCCACGTCCGGACCGTCGGTCCACAGCCGGGCCGGGTCGGCCGGCAGCAGCGCCGAGAGCACGGCCCGCCGGAGCGGCGCGCTGGCCTCCTTCAGCACGCCGAAGGCCAGCTTGACCTCGCCGACCTGCCTGATACCGAGCGCCCTGCGCAGCTCGGTCGGCACGGTGCCCGCCGAGTCCGCGTACGGCATGCCGGCCAGCACCAGCTTCGCGGCGGTGGCGGTGACACCGGTCAGCTCGGCGAACTGCTCGGCCGCCTCCGGCCGCCAGGGCAGCGGGCCACGCGCGGCCCACGCTTCGAGGAGACCGGCCAGCCAGCCGGCCGGCCGCTCGTCGCCGACCGGTGCCGAGGACTGCACCGTGTACGGCTCGGGCACGGCGAACACGCCGGCCGGATCGTGGTACAGCGCGTCGAAGGAGTGGCCGGTGGCCGTGCCGCCGGAGTCCAGGACGGCGATGAACGCCCCGTCGGGCAGCGGCAGGATGCCCGGCGTGACGTATCGGCGCGTGCCGTCGGGGTTGTCCAGGTGGCCGTCCAGCAGGTGCAGCGTGAACCGGCGCCACCGGGCCGGCTCGGCCGCCGCGCCCAGGTCGAGCCGGTCCAGCTCGGTGAGCAGGGCGCGCAGCGTCTCCCGGTGTTCGTCCGCGGTGACCGCCGCGACGGCCCGGTAGGCGACGGCCGCGACACCGCCGAGCAGGGGCCACCACCCCAGGGCGTTCGGTAGGGCCGGTCCGTCGAGGTGCAGCCGTACGGCGGATTCGCCCCCGGTGGGGGCGGACCGCTGGGCGGCGAACGCCTGGAGTTGGGTGAAGGTGTGGGCAGAGCTGCCCCTGCAGTAGGTCGAGCCACGCAGGCCGTCCAGCGCCGCGTTGAGCTGCTCGTCGGTGGGTCCGGCCGCGGTGGCCACCGGGGCCGCCGCCTTCGGGGCGGACAACGCCCTGGTGAGCCGCTCGGTCACCGCGTCCAGGTCGGTGCGTACCCGGGCGGCCAGCCGCAGCGCCCCGGCCACCCCGGCCAGCACCGCATTGTGGCTGACCGTCGGCAACGTCGAGCGGACCAGCTCGACCAGCTCGTCCCTGTCGCCCTCGTCGCCGGTGGTGGACGGTCCGGAGCCGGCGGCGCCGGCCGGCGCGCCGACCAGGGACGCCGCGACGGCGGCGTGACGGCCGGTGACGGCCTGCGCGGCTGTGGGCGACCGGAAGCGGGCGGCCGTCTGCGCCGCGGCCCGCGCGGCCGCTTCGGCCAGGGCGGCGCGACGTTCGTCGAGGGCGGCCTTGAACAGCGCGGCGGCGGTGTCCCGGTCCATCCGGCGCAGGGCGGCGGAGCCGGCCGGGTCCCGGGGCACCAGGTGCCCGAGGAACCGCTGCCCCGGCAGCGGAACCGCGTCGGGGGTGTAGCTTCGGCTGCCGGCGGCGGCCGACACCACCCCGTCCGGGTCGACCAGGGCGAAACTCTTGAGGACGGCCCGCGGCCGGTCGTCGCCGGGCAGCACCAGCGCCGCGATCGGCTCCTGGCCGGGGGCCACGGTGACGGTACGACCGGCCAGGTCCGCACCGCGTACCGAGCCGTCCGGCAGGGTGACCACGCGCCAGCCGAGCAGGCCGTCCACCGGAACGGCGGCCGGGGTGGCCCGGTCGGACAGGGCCGGCCGCAGCCAGCTGGCCGACTCCTTGAGGTGGCTTCCGGCGACCGGAAGGTCGGCCAGGAACCGGGGCAGGCTGCGCCGGCCGTGGGTGTTGCCGGCCGGGTCGTACTCTCGCCAGCCGTGCTCGCCGTCGTCCTCGCCGCGGCGGTAGACCCAGTGGGCGGTGCCGTCGGTGATGACCGGCAGCTCCACCGGGAGGGTGGTGTCACCCGCGTGCAGCACGCCGCCGCCGGTGGTCCGCCCGCCGCCGGGCAGCGGCAGGGTGATCTGGTTCGCGCGCGGCTGGCTGCCGTGGTGGTTGCCGTGGACGGGCTGCGCCTCATCGGGCGACGAGTGCCAGTAGCCGCACAGGTTGTAGCCGAGCGCCTTGGAATGCCAGCAGACCAGCAGTTGGCCGTCGACGTACTGGTAGCCGGGCCGGCCCCACACGTCGCCGGCCGGGATGCGCAGGTCGTGGCGGAGCACGATGCCCTCGGCGCCGAGCACCCGCACGGTGGTCGGCCCACCCAGGATCACGTACGGCCAGGCTTCCTGCCGGGTCACCTCGACCCGGTGGTCGCCGCCGGTCACCTCCTGCCAGGCCAGCTCCCAGTCCGGCCAGCCCAACTCGTCGATGATCCCGCCGCGTAGGCTGCGGGCGACCCGATCGGCGAGGTCGACGCCGAGGGCGCGTCCGAGGTCGCCGCCCTGACCGGCGTCGCCGGGCCGGTCGAGGTCGTCGAACACCAGGCGCAGCGCCTCGACCGGGAGCTTGCCCAGCCAGCTCACGGACTCCGGCAGGTACGGCAGCCCGGCGGCGAACCGGTGGCGGATCCGGGCCCGCAGCCAGTCGGTCAGCAACGGCCGGATGCCCGGCGTCCCGACCAGCCGGCGCAGGGCGTGCTGCTGGTCGTCGAGCTGGTCGAGGCCCCGGCGCAGGGCCCCGGCGAACCGGTCGTCGCCGGCCACGGCGAGCAGATCCCGTTCTCCCTCGACCTTGACCCAGTGCGCCAGGTCCAGGGTGTCGCGCTCCTTCGGCGGGGCCACCGGCAGGTCGAGGGCGAGCAGCAGGTCGAGCAGGTCCAGGTCGCCGTCGGCGGTCAGGGTCTCGCCGCTGTCGGTCAGCTCGGCGCGCAGCCGGTCGGCCATCCGCTCGACGAGTGGGTACAGCTGCGGCACGCGGCGGCGGTGGTGGTGGCCGGAGTTGGCCCGGCTCACGAAGCGGCGCAGCCAACCGACGGAGCCGTCCTGCGGGCGGGCCGCGTCCGGCACGTCGGGGTCGAACAGTCCGGCGAGCGCGCCGGTGTCGGTCAACAGGGCCAGCCACGGGACCAGGTTGTTCCGGTCGGCGGGCATCAGGTCGAGCAGGCTGCCGCGGATCGCCGGGTCGCGGCCGGTCAGCGCCGTCACCGCCGGCAGGTGCGCCTTCCACCAGCCGGCCGGCGCCTCGGCGGCCACGGGTAGCCGGAGCAGCTCGGTCAGGTAGGCCGCCTCCCGGTCGGCGACGGCGGCGGCGCCGGCCCTACCGGCGGCCTTGGCGGCGGCCCGAACCAGCCGGTTCACGGCGGTGGCCGCCTGCGCGGACGGCACCACGCCGGCGGCCGAGGCCCGCAGCGCCAGCCGGCAGAACCGGTCCAGCGCCTCGCCGGCCGGCAACTGGGCGGACAGCTCCTTGGCGTAGCCGGCCAACGCGGTCGCGGACACCACCCTGGCCGACGCGAACTCCAGGTAGACCTCGTCCAGCCGGTGCAGGTCGACCGGCAGGCCGTGCTGCGCCTCCGCCTTGCGCGCCTTGTTGAACAGCTGCGTCGCGTAGGTGTCCTGCCCGGCGGCCAGGAACACCCGCGCCGCCTGCTCGTAGAACGTCGGCAGGAAGTGCGGCAGCGTGCGGGCGAACCGGTCGGCGATCCCCTGGTGCCCGCCCAGGGCGGCCTTCGGCCGCGACCGTACCTGCTTGGCCAGCTTCTGCAACTCCGGCACCACCGCCAGCGCGTGCCGGCCGTCGGCCGGGTGGTGTACCAGCACCCATTCCGGGAAGGCCAGCGGGCGCCGCGGGCCCAGCCCGACGACGGCCGGCTCGGCGTCCGGGGTCAGGCCGAGGAACCCGACGGCGATGTCCTCGCCCTCGCCGAGGGCGGCGTCGACCAGGCGGACCACCGGCCGGTCGTCGAGGGCCGGGTGCCGGTAGGTGCGGGCGGTGAGCGGCACCGCCCGGTCGCCGGTCCCGGTGGCGTCGGCCGGCAGCACCGCGCCGGCGGTCAGCAGGCTCTCCGCCGAGTCCTCGCCCGACACGGTCGTCATCCCGGTCATGCCTTCTTCCCCGTTCCGGTCACGGCGCCGGACAGGGCCGTCGCCATCCGCATTCCTTCCGACCAGGCCACCGGCCCGACCTCGGTCAACCGCAGCGTTGGTCCGTCCACGACCGACCAGGAGAGGGCGCCCAGCGTCGCCTCGGAGTCCCAGTAGTCCTCGTCGAACCACATGGCCGCCTCGACCGTGCGGCCGGCCTCCCAGACCCGGCACCTGACCTGCGAGCCGGAGACCCGGAAGCCGAGCGTGGCGGCCCGGGCGGCCAGCCGGTTGGGGACCGTGGTGCCCCGGAAGTCGGTGACGGTGGTGTCCCGGTCCTTCAGATCGGCGGGTTTGCCCCAGGTGCTCCGGTGTAGTTGGTCGATCCGCTGGGTGACGTCCAGCTCGTCGGCGAAATCGCGAAGGTCGGCCAGGTCGGTCAGGCGCACCGGGTGGGGCAGCGTGGCGTTGGCCGGCGAGAGCCGGACGGTCTCCCCGTCGAGGTTGACCACACGCAGGTCACCGGTGTCGGTGACGTCCCGCAGGAAGCCCGGCTCGGCCGGGTCGTCCCCGAGGACCACGAGGTCGTGCAGCGCGCCCCGCCAGGCCGGGTCCGGCCAGACCCGGGCCAGCAGTCCGGTCGGCACCGGCAACGAGGACACCACCCAGGCGTCGACCCGGGCCAGGCATTCGGCGGCGTGCCGGTCCAGCCACTGGGCGAGCTGGCGCAACCGGTCCACCTCGGGGTCGTCCCGCAGCGCCTTCGGCAGGGTCTTCAGGGGACGGCCGGTGGCCCGCGGGCCGACGGACCGGGCCGCCACCTTTCCGTCCACGAGGGAGATCTCGTACGAGTCTCCCACCGGTAGCCAGCCCATCAGGAATACCCTCCGCAGTGGCAAATTAGCCAGATTTCGCGATGAATCGGCCACGATCAACAACGCAGCGCACGCTAACAGTAGTGACCGACACGACAGGGATCCGGCGGTGGGCGTACCGGGGTCGGGGCCGGCGACGAGGAAAGGCCGAACCCGCGGAAGCCGCAGGTCCGGCCGATTCGGGATGCGCCGCGCGCGGTCGGGCGGCGGCCCGATGGCGGGCGGGGAAGTGATCCAGGCCACACCTGGGCGACCGCCGGCCATCCCCGTCGGCGCGGCCGATCGCGGCCGTCGACTGGGGATCGACTACGACGCGAGTCGGGTCGGTTGCCGAGCGTATTGGTGGGGCTATGGCGAGACTTTGGCGGCCGGCGACACCGTTGAGGCAGGAACTCTCAGCGAGAGGAGGTGCCCCAGATGGAGAAGAAGGAGCTCAAGAAGATCAAGATCCGTAAGGCGGGTCCGGTCCGGCTGACCGCGTCCGCCTGCCCGCAGTACCCCACCAAGCTCTAACGGGTCCGGCGTCGGGGGGGGGGGGGGGGGGGGGGGGGCCCCCCCCCCCCGACGTCTCATTCTGCATCGCGGACGCAGGGGAGGACGGCCGTGGACACCGGAGTGCAGTACGACCAGGACCGCGGGGTGGTCCTCCATCCCCTCGTGTACCTCGCCGACGGGGACGAGGTCACCATCGGCCGGCCGGACATCGACTCGTACGGGATCTTCCCGCCGGACGGCGCCGAGGTGGTCCGCCGGCTGGCGGCCGGGGACACCCCGCGCGAGGTGGACCGGTGGTACCAGGCGGAGTACGGCGAGAGCGCCGACATCGAGCACGTCCTCGCCGCCCTGGACGAACTGGGCTTCATCGCCACCCCGGAGCAGGCGCCGGTCGACCTGGCGCCGGTGCGCTGGCAGCGGCTGGGTGCCGCGCTCTTCTCGGTGCCGGCCTGGATCGGCTACGGCGCGTTGGTGGCCTGGGCGGTGGTCGCGATGGTCCGTTCGCCCGATCTCGTGCCGAACTACCGCAACCTGTTCTTCACCGACTACTTCACCCTCATCGAGCTGGCGTTGTTCGCCGGCGCCGTGCCGCTGCTGATCCTGCACGAGTTGTTCCACGTGCTCGCCGCCCGCCGCCTCGGCGTACGCTCCCGGGTCAGCATCGGCCGCAGGTTCTACTACGTGGTGCTGGAGACCAGCCTGGACGGACTGGTCGCGATACCCCGCCGGAAGCGGTACCTGCCGATCCTCGCCGGGATGCTGATCGACGTGCTGGCCCTGGCCGCGCTCACCGTCGCCGCGGACCTCAACCGCCGGCCCGACGGGTCGTTCTCGATGGCGGGCCGCCTCTGCCTGGCCCTGGCCTTCGCCACCGTGCTGCGCGTGCTCTGGCAGTTCTTCTTCTACCTGCGCACCGACCTGTACGTGCTGATGTCCACCCTGCTCGGCTGCGTCGACCTGCACACCACCGCGAAGCGGCTGCTGCGCAACCGCGCCGTGCGGCTGCTCGGCCGGCCGGAGCGGGCGACGGACGAGACGCAGTGGCACCCGGTCGACCGGCGCGCCGCCGGCTGGTACTCCTGGCTGATCGTCGCCGGATGCACCTTCAGCATCACGACGTTCCTGGTCGCGGTCGCCCCCGCCGTGTACCGGATGTTCGCCAGCTCGATCGCCCGGCTCTTCGGCGGCGCCACGACCGGTGGGCAGACGTTCGACTCGGTGGTCTTCCTCGGGCTGAACCTGGCCCAGATCGCGCTCACCGTCTGGCTGGCCGTGCGGGAACGCCGGCAGCGCAAGAACCAACAGTTCCAGCACGTCATCGCCTGAAGGAGTCGCCAGCATGGGCAGCCACTACTGGATCAGCGCCGATCGTCGGGCGGACCGCGACCGGCTCCGGGCGGGCCTCGACCTGCCGCCGCTGCTCGCCCGGGTCGAGGCGCACCGTCGCCTGCGTGGCCCGTACTCGGCGGCCGGCGCGGTGCTGCGGGCGGTCGGGGGCGACGCGCTGGCCCGGTGCCCGGAGCTGGGACCCCGGCACCACATCGAGATCCTGACCGCCGCGCCCGAGTTCGAGGGTTCGGTACCACGGATCAGGTCCACGCTGGAGCAGGAGTCGGAGTCCGGCGCCCGCACCCGCTACCAGGCCCGGCTGCACACGCTGCGGATCGCGCACGGACTCACCGAGTTTCTCCGCGACTACCTCGCGGCACTCGGCGACGGTCCGCGCACCCTGGTGGTGGAGGACGTGCAGGAGGCCGATCCGACCGACCACGAGTTCGTCGCGGTGCTGTTGCGGCGACTGGCGCCCAGCCAGTTGACCGTGGTGGTGGGCACCGCCGCCGAGCCGCCGGCCGAGGCGCCGGGGCCGGTGAGCATCTCGCTGCTGGCGGCGCTGCGGGACCGGACCGTCCGGCTCGCCGCGCCCGCCGCGCCGGGCGCGTCCGGTGGCCCGGCGGGCGTGGCGGGCAGCGGGTCCGACGCGACACCGTCGGCGGGGCTGGACGCCGCCGCGCTCGGCGAGCTGGCCCGGGCGTACGTGGCGACCGAGTGCACCGGCGACGACCCGCGACAGCGGGCCGCGTACCGGGCGTTGTCCGCCGCCGACCGGGCCGCGCTGCACGACGAGCGCCGGCAGGCCCTGTTGGCCCGGGGCGAGCGGTCCCTGCTGCTCGGCGCGGTTCCCTACCACGCCGAGCACGGCAGCGACCCGACCGGCGCGGGCGCGGCGGCGCTGCGTGAGGCCCAGTTGTACTGCAAGAACCTGGGCCTCTACCACGCGGCGGCGGAGCTCGGCGAGCGCGGCCGGGCGGTCGTCGACCGGGCGAGCCGGCCCGAGCTGTGGTGGGATCTCACCGGCGACGTGACCACCTCGCTCTCCGCGATCGGGCGGGCCGAGGAGGCCGAGGCGCTCTACGGCGAGGCTCGGGCCATTTCCACCGACCCGTTGATCCACATGCACGCCGCGTACGGCACCGCGATGCTCTTCGCCCGGCACTACGGCGACCAGCGGCGCGACTCGCAGCGGGCCCGGCGCTGGCTCAACCAGGCGGTCGCCATCGCGTCGCTGCTGCCCGACCCCAAGGAACGGGCCTTCTACTCGGTGTTCCACCGCAACGGCATCGCCCTGGTGGAGACCCGGGAGGGCCGGCCGGAGGAGGCCCTGCGGCTGCTCAACGAGGGCATCGCCCGGCTGGACCAGGAACTCGAACCCGGCGAGCAACTGCTGCACCGTACCGGGTTGCGCTACAACCGAGCGCAGGTGTACGGCATGTCCGGCCGGCTGGAGGAGGCGCTGGCGGACTACTCGTCGGTCATCGAGGTCGACCCGAACTTCCACGACCACTACTTCAACCGAGGGAACATCCTGCGCCGCCTCGGCCGGAACAAGGAGGCGGTCGAGGACTACGAGCGGGCACTGCGACTGTCCCCGCCGTTCCCCGAGGCGTACTACAACCGGGGGGACGCCCGGCTGGAACTGGGCGACGTCAACGGGGCGCTCGCCGATTTCGACCGGGTGCTCGAACTGGACCCGGAGCACGTCGACGCGAGGCTGAACCGGGCCGGGCTGCGATGCGATCTGGACGACGTCGACGGTGCCTGGGCCGACGTCACGGCCGGACTGGCGCTCGCGCCGGAGAATCCGCACCTGCTCTGCGTCAAGGGACGGGTGCTGGTCGAACGGGGCGAAGCCGAGGCGGCCCGGGAGGCCGTGTCGGCCGCGTTGCGGATCGACGACGGCCTGGCCGAGGCGTGGGCCATCCGGGGTGGTCTCGGTTACGAGTCCGGTGACCTGGCGACGGCGATCGCCGACCTGAGCCGCGCGGTCGAGCTGCTCGGCGCCCCGGAGATCCGGTACAACCGGGCGGTGGTCTACGAGGCGGCGGGCCGGTTCGCCGAGGCGGCGGCCGACTACCGGGCCGTCCTGGAGGTGGCGGACGACACCGATGCCGCGGCACGGCTGGACGACTGCCTGCGGGCGGCCTCCGCGTCAGCCGGCGTGTAGGGTCGCCGAGATGACCACGCAGGAGCGCACGGTCCCGTCGCGGACCGAGGTCTTCACCGAGGCGATGGCGCGGCTGGCCTCCGGGGTCGCGGTGGTCACCTCCCGACAGCCGGACGGTGCGCCCTGCGGCCTGCTGGTCTCCTCCATCTGTTCCTACAGCGTGCGGCCACCCTCGGTGCTGGTGTCCATCGGGCGGGAGTCCCGGTCGTACCGGGCCCTGCTCGGGCAGGCCGAGTTCGGGGTGCATCTGCTGGGTAGCGGCGACGGCCCGGTCGCGCAGGTGTTCGCGGGCCGGGGTGACGACAAGTTCGCCGGCCTGGACTGGGGGTGGGACGACCTGGTGCCGCGCCTGCACCACGTACCCGTCTATCTGCGCTGCCTGCGCAGGCGCGTGTTCGAACACGGCGACCACGCGATTCTCATCGGCGAGGTGGCAGACGGCGAGATATCGCACGGTGAGCCGCTGGTCTACTACCGACGGGCTCTGGACTGGCGGCTGGAACCGCCCAGCCGCGGCCCGCGGTGATCGGTCGCCGGGCGACTACCGGTTCGAGACGGTGGCGGGGTGGCGCCTGCCGGCCTGGCAGGTGCTGACCCGGCACCGGCAGTCGGTGGTGGGCCGGTCGGCGCAGGCCGGACACCAGATCGCGGAGTGGTGCGGGTGCGGGGTGGCCGAGCCGTCGAGGATCATCTGCTGCATGGCACGCAGCCCCGGCCCGGGCTCGACGCCGGCCTCGTCGACCATGATCCGGTGCGCCCGTTGGTAGACCTGCAGCGCCTCGACCCGACTGCCGGAGAGGTAGAGCGCCAGCATCAACTGCTGGTGGAAGCTCTCCCGCAGCGGGTACCGGGCGGAGAGCTCGGCCAGCTCGCCGACCAGTTCGAGGCTGCGCCCCTGGCACAGGTCGGCCCCGATCCGTTCCTGGAGCAACGCGAGGCGTTCGGTCTCCAGGCGTACCGCGTACCGCTGCATCAGGTCGGAGCGGCTGAGATCGGCCAGCGCCGGTCCGCGCCACATCGCCAGGGCCTGCCGGAACAGCTCGCCGGCTTCCGCACACCGGCCCTCGGCGACCCGGCGGCGGCCGTCGGCGGCGAGGGACCGGAACCGGTGGAGATCCAACTGGCCGGGCTCGACCCGGATGACGTATCCGCACGGCTGGGTCCGCAGGACCGGATGCTGGCGCATCCCGCCCCGGGCCCCGGCGCCGGACGGAGTCAGGACCCGGCGGACCGCTGAGACGTACATCTGCAGTGCGGCGAGGGCCGATCGTGGCGGCCGGTGTCCCCACAGGGCGTCGATGATCCGGGTGACCGGGAGCAGTTCGTTGCCGTGCAACAGGAGCAGGGCGAGCAGTGTGCGTTGCAACGGGGCGGTCGGGGCGCACGGTTCGCCGTCCCGGTAGACCTCCAGCGGGCCGAGGATGTTGAACCGCAGCGCCGGGGCGGGGACCGGATCAGCCATGGTGGTTCGCGGGTGCGGATGCGCGGTCAGTTTGCCCGTGGTTGGCGTGGGACACCATTATGATTTCCCCCTGCGGCATTCATTCACCGTCTGGTCATAGGCGGTTGCGAGTGGACAGCCGGCATATTCTGGGTGGCACAGGGTAGGAGTACGGTGATTGATGGACCGTTGTTCTGAATCTTGCGGGCGACGGTAATGCTAGCAACGCGCTCCGTGGTCGGCAAGGTTTGCAAATGTTTTTTTCGATCCGATAAAGGCGCAAAGGTGGTAAATTCAATGATTCGGACTTGTCGGAGTCGTGCGGTAAAACCATAAAGATGCAGGTCAATGGGTTGCCCGCTGGGTCGAGCGTGTCTGAATCGAGCCGAAAGTAAAATGGAATACGCTACCCCCGGCGCCGTCGGGCTCCTTTTCTGTGGCAAACTCGGGCTCCTGCTCGATGCTCGATCCCGGTTGCGCGGCTCTCGCTCGCGGCTGTCCTCGCGGCTGCGTCGGCCGCTGAGGTGCAGGGTGGGCCGGCGGCGCGCCCTCGCGGGGGTCTGGTCGGCCGGTGGTGCGGAGCGGAATTGGTCCGCGGCGGGGCGGCCTCGGGTACCGGCTTCTTTCTGGCGCCGTCCGATCTCCCTGTCTTGCCCGCGTCGCATTGGCGAACGCCTGTCGTGATCCTGCAATGGCTTTCCGGCACCTCGCAACGAATCGAGTTCGGTTCGGGTTCGTTGGTCTGCCTGTGACGGATGTTGATGTTGGTCGCTGGCATGCGGAGTTGGGCCGGTTGCACCTATTTCCCGGAACGCCCTGCATGCCGTTGTACAGTCGGAAAATCGCCTCCGTTGCACCCGCCGGTACCGTCATCTGTTTGTCGCCGTCCAGGCCGACGGCGTAGTAGCCGCCCCGATCGTCGATCCAGAAGTCCCGATTGAACCGGTCGCGCAGCTCGTCCGCTTCGGCACGCAGCCGCCGGGCGAGTTCCGGGTCCTGGAGTGGGCCGTCGGCGAGCTCGGCCAGCCGGAGTTTCGCGTCGTAGGTGTAGCCCTGAATTTCGCAGGTCGCGATCGGCAGCACCGGGATCGACCCGTCGGCGAACCGGATGCCGTCCCACGAGTCGCGCCAGCATTGGTTGCCGAGTCCCTGCGGTGAGCGGGTGGCGTACTCGACGTAGCCGTCGCCGTCGAGGTCGCCGTACTCGTCGATCCACCGCAGCGCCGCGTACGCGTTGTCGCGCAGCCCGCGGATGAATTCGTCTGCGCCGGTCCAGCGCCAGTATTCCGACAGCAGGATCAGCCAGAGTTGGGTGGCGTCGGCGGTCCCGTAGTAGGGGTTGTGCGGTTTGATGCCGAGCTGGGTCAACTCGCCGCTGCGGATCTCGTGCAGGATCTTGCCCGGCTCCTCGTCGCGGAAGTCGTCGCGAGTTGATCCATCGCTCCCGGTTCCCACGTGCGATGCAGCATCTCGTTGTCGCTGCACAACTTGGGCAGGATGGCCCGCCATTGGGCGCGCCGGTCAGTCGCGCCGCGACCGAAGACCTCGTCGAACGGTCGGGATGGCGGGCGCAACTCCTCCGGCCGCGCCCGCAGCGGCACGTGTACCTCGCACTCCCACTCCTGGCCCGGCGCCAAGCGAAGATCCCACACCAGCGCGTCGCCGTCCACCCGACTGGCTGCCGGATGAGCCTCCACCACCGTGCGCGCCTCGAACGTGTCATTGCGATACGTGAACACCAACCGTGAGCCGTCCGAAGCGTGTGCGCGGGTGATCTGCGCCGACCGGTCCCGGACCGTCTCCTTGATCTCGAAGAGATCCGCGAAGTCGGTCCCCACCGTCAGCCGAAGCTCGATCGGCACCTGCTCACCAGTGAAAATCTGCAACCCGATCCGTTCGTGCAGCCCCCCATCGACGAACCGCTGCCGGCGCACCCCTACGTGGTTCGCCGGCAGACCGGGCAACTCCGGGTTGGTCAGGAAGAACGCCGCCGCGGACGGATTCTCCTGACCGGAGCTCAGCACCATCAGCGACGCCCCGCCGAGGGTCAACTCCCACCGATCAACGAAGCGGGTGTCGTCGTGCACCAAGCCACCGATCGACCCGACGGAGACATTGCCGGCCGCGTCGGAATACATGAACGTATGCGCCTGCAGCACCGCGACCGCGTTCGGCCCCAACTCGGGCGGGAGGCTGCGCACCAGCCGGGCGGGGATCTGATCTTCCGGCGTCAGATGCGGGGTGGGGTCCGCCGGGGTCGCTCGACGGCCGGTAGTAGCCACGACAACACCTCCGTTCGACGGGGAGTCCCGAAATTCCAACTCACCCACCTGAGGCGCATCCCCATCACGTCGCCAAATAATCTGCGAGGATTAGGAGTTGTACGTGACCTTGCTACCGTCCACGCTCCCGAGTTGCCGGTTGATGCCCAAGCCCACCTGGGCCGCCCACCACGCTGTCAGCACCGGCTCGATCAACGCTGACGCCCTGTCGGTGATGACCGGCCAACCACACCCACTCGCCACGGGGTCGCCGGGCATGGGCGCCGGTCAGGTCGTGCCGGGTGCGGCCCCCTGCGGGGCGCCGGCGCGCGACGGCGGGGCGTCGGGGGCGGGGCGGGCGCGGGGCAGGCCGAGGGCGAGCAGCGCCGGACCGGTCGGCCCGTCGATGAGACCGCCGAGGGTCACCCCGTCGAGCACGGCGAGGAAGGCGTCCCGGGCCCGGCGCAGCTCGCCCCGCAGCCGGCAGGCCGCACGCAGTGGGCAGGCGGTCTCGTCGCACGAAACCACCTCGTCCTCGCCCTCGAACGTCCGGACCACCCGCCCGACCGTGACGTCGTGGCCGCCCTCGGCGAAGGCGACCCCACCGGCGCGGCCCCGGATCGTGACCAGCACACCGAGCCGCTGCAACCGCTGCACCACCTTCGCGACGTGGTTGCGGGGCAGCGCGAGCTGGTCGGCCAGCTCGTCCACGGTCATCCGCCGCTGGTTCGCGGCGGTGAGCATGGCGATCCGCAGGGCCATGTCGGTAGCCCGGTTGAGCTTCACGTATCGACCCTAACCGGCACGGAAGCCGCCCACCACGGGCCGGCGGCCCGGTCTGTGATCCACCTGACCCCCGATCCGGGACCTTCGGCCCTGAAGAGGTATCTGAAATACCTGTTTTGTTGGTGGGGACCGAACGGTTCAGCGAAGAAGGAGGCAAGTCGTGCTCTCGGGGTCCTCAGCAGCAGTGGTGACGGCGACCCTGCCCGCCGTGCAGGCACACGGTGAGGCGATCACCGGCCGGTTCTACCAGCGGATGTTCGACGCCCATCCGGAGTTGCTCGACATCTTCAACCGGGGCAACCAGGGGACGGGGGCGCAGAAGGCCGCGCTCGCGGCGGCCGTGGTCGCGTACGCGGAACACCTGACCGGCGGCAGCGACATGCCGTGGGGCCCGGTCCTGGACCGGATCGCGCACAAGCATGCCTCCCTCGGCATCACCCCCGGCCAGTACACGATCGTCGGCCGGCACCTGCTCGCCGCCGTCGGCGAGGTGCTCGGCGACGCGGTCACCCCCGAGGTCGCGGCGGCCTGGGACGAGGTGTACTGGCTGCTGGCCTGCGAGTTGATCGCCCGGGAGGCCCGCCTCTACGCCGGGGCGGGGCTCGCCGAGGGCGAGACGGTCTGGCGGGACTGGCGGGTCACCGGCCGGGCCACCGAGGCGCTGGACGTCGTCTCGTTCACCCTGGTCCCGGCCGACGGCGGCCCGGCACCCAGCTTCGTCCCCGGCCAGTACGCCTCGGTCGCCGTCGACCTGGACGGCGGTCGCGGGCAGCAGATCCGCCAGTACAGCCTTTCCGGCCGGCCCGGGGTCGACCACTGGCGGATCACCGTCAAGCGGGTACGCGGCACCGGCGGCGCCCCCGACGGCATGGTCTCCACCTTCCTGCACGAGCACGTGACCGAGGGCGCCATCCTCCGGCTCAGCCCGCCCTTCGGCGAGGTCAGCGCGGTGCCCGGGGAGGGCCCGCTGCTGCTGGTCAGCGCCGGCATCGGCCTCACCCCGGCGATGGCCGCGCTGGAGCACCTTGCCGCGACCGCGCCGCAGCGCCCGGTGGTGCTGGTGCACGCCGACCGGGCCGGCGCGGCGCACGCGTTCCGCGGCGAACTGCCGCGCCTGCACGCCGCGCTGCCAAACCTGCGTATCGCCCTGTGGTACGAGGACGTCACCGACGCCGAACTGGGCGGGCTGACCGCCGAGGTGGCCGGCGGCCGCGTCGACCCCGCGCTGATCCCGCTCTCCTCCGACGCCCACGTGCACCTCTGCGGGCCGCTGCCGTTCATGAACATCGTCCGGGGCGGCCTGCTGCGCCGGGGCGTGCCGGCAGAGCGGATCGCGTACGAGGTGTTCGGCCCGGGCATGCTCCGCGACGACCGGCACTGATGCTCGGCGGCCGGCCACCGGTGGTGGGGCCGCTCTGCCCCCCACCGGTCGGGTCGGGGCCCATGCCGGGGGAGGAGGTGCCGGCCCGCTTGCCGGCGACCCTGGTCGGGCCCACGGTGTCGGGCCACTCGTCCACCCGGCGGGCGGGAATGCCATTGCTGCGGGCCATCGCCGGGGTGATCCCTGACCCGTGGCAGCCGTTCATCCGCCCCGGGACCGAGGGCCGCCTGCAGCGCCAGCGACGCCCGTCGTACGGCGGGTGCGACCGCAGGACGATGGCGCGAGGGCGGCGACCACCTAGCGTCGTGAGCCGTGGAAGAAGATCTCGAGCGGACCGAGGTGCCCGGCACCGGCCGACCCGCCCGGGCGCGGTGGCGGCGCACCCTGCTACGGATTCTCGCCGGCCTGGTGGCGGCGTTCGCGGTGCTCAGTGGCACCGGGTGGACCTACGAGACGTTGTCGAGGCGCGACGACGGCCGACAGCATCCGGCGCCGGGCCGGTTGGTCGACGTCGGGGGCCACCGGCTGCATCTGAACTGCACCGGAGCGGCCGGCGACGCGCCGACGGTGGTCTTCGAAGCGGGGCTCGGCGAGTCGTCCACGACATGGGCGACGGTGCAGGGAAAGTTGGCGGACACCGCCGGGGTGCGGGCGTGCAGCTACGACCGCGCCGGCTACGCGTGGAGTGAGTCGGGACCCGGGCGGCGGGACGCCGGGCGGCTGGCCGAGGAGCTGCACACGCTCCTGGACAGGGCTGGTGAACGAGGGCCCTTCATCCTGGTGGGCCACTCGGTCGGTGGTTTCGTGGTGCGCCTGTTCGCCGACCGCTGGCCCGCCGAGACCGCCGGCATGGTGCTGGTGGACGTCACCGACGAGCGCGCGGTCGGCGCGTTGAAGGCGAGCTCGCCGGTCATCCGTACGCAGATGACGGCCTTCCGGTTCGCCGCCCGGATCGGCGCCGTGCGCCTGTTTCCGGGCCTCGCCGTGCCCGCCGCGGCGCCTTCGCCGGTACGTGAGCACGCCGCGGTCGTCTACCGCAGCACCAGCATGGCCGCGGCCGCCGACGAGGCCGAGGCGTCTGTGGACAGCGCCCGCCTGGTCCGGTCGACGGTACGTCCGCAAGCGTGGCGGGCCTGGCCGGTGGTGGTGATCTCCGCGGCCGGGCAGCCGCGGGAGGCGCTGGATCACGACGCCCGGCTGGCCGCGCTGTCCAGCGCAGGACAGCACGTGGTCGCGGCCACCGAGGATCACTACGTGCACTACGGCCAGCCCGAGCTGGTCGTCGACGCGGTGCGGAGAACGGTCGAGGCGAGTGGTTCGAACCGGCCGCGTTGACGGCTACGGCTATTCGCCGTAGCCTCATGGCTATGAAGGTTAGCCATAGCTCGCGCCGGGCCGGCCCCGGCGGCCGGGAACGCGATCATGCCTAGGGCCGGGCTGTCCACCGCGGCCGTCGTCGACGCGGCTCTCGACCTCGTCGACGAGCGGGGCCTGGACGCCCTGACCCTGGCCGCGGTCGCCGAACGCACCGGAGTCGCCGCGCCCTCGCTGTACAAGCACGTCGGCGGCCTCGCTCAACTGCGGACGCTGATGGCCGTACGGATCATGGAAGAACTGACCGAACGCTTCACCGCCGCGTTGGTCGGCCGCGGCGGCGCCGACGCGGTCGCCACCCTGATGCGCACCTACCGCCGCTACGCGATCGAACATCCGGCCCGCCACGCCGCGATCCCGCCGGATCCGCTGCACGACCCCGCCCTGGCGAGCGCCGGCGCCCGGCTGCTCGAGGTCTTCCTCGCGGTGCTTCGTGGCTACGGGCTCGAAGGCGCGGCCGCCATCCACACCACCCGCTGCCTGCGGGCGATCGTCCACGGCTTCGCCTCGATCGAGGCGGCCGGCGGCTTCGGCCTGCCCGAGGACCTGGACACCACCCACGAGCAACTGGTCCGCATGTTCATCGCAAGCCTGCCCCGCACCTGACCTCGACGCTGGAGAACGACGTGTCCACACCCCCCGCCCGCCCCCGGCTCGGCGCTTCCGCCCTCGCTGTCGCCGGCGTCCTGTTCGCCCTCTACCCGGCGACCCGACCATGGCACGACGAAGCCACGGTCGACGGCGCGACGCGGGCGATGAGTTCCGACTGGTGGGTCGCCTCGCACCTGTTCGCCATGATCGGCTTCATCCTGGTGACGCTGGGTCTGCTCGCCGTGCGCGACGCGGTCAGGCACACCCGGGCCGAGCGGCTCGCCTTCGCCGCCGTCGTGACCGGTTGGATCGGCGTGGGGCTGGTCCTGCCCTACTACGGCGCCGAGGACTTCGGCCTGCACGCCGTCGCCGGCAAGTACGCCGCCGGCCAGCCTCTCGATCTGCTCGACCTGGTCGACACGGTCCGGTACGCCCCGGCCGCGATCACGACGTTCGGGATCGGCCTGATCGCGCTCGCGGTGTCGGCGATCGTGACCGCCGTGGCGATCTGGCGCTCGGGGGTGCTGCCGCGCCTCAGCGGCATCCTCTTCGCGCTCGGCTTCGCCCTCTTCCTCCCGCAGTTCTACACGCCCGCGGCCGTCCGGGTCGCACACGGCCTGCTCATAGCGGTCGGATCGGTCTGGCTGGCGCTGGCTCTGGCTCTGTGGAGCGCGGGACGGACGTCGCCGGCCGGGAGCCGGTCGGGGGCCGCTTCCTGACGTTGCGGCGCCTCCTCGGCGAGGCCACGGAGCGCTCCGCGGTCCGTCGGACGCCGCCGAACGGGCGGTTGCGGAACGGAGCGGCCCGCGTCGGGTCGCGGGCCTCCCCGTCAGCTCCGTCAGAAGCAGGTGCCGATGCCACCGATCGCGGGGTTCGCCCGGTCGTGGTAATGGATCGTGCCGGCCGGGTCGGCCATGAAGCCGCCCCAGATGGTGCAGCCGCCCTTGACGTACGCCCTGGCCGGGCCGGCCGCCCAGAGCCTGTCGCCGTCGTCGACCTGGGTGGGCAGGTACTGCGCGGCCAGGTAGACCTGGGTGCGGGTCAGCGAGCCGGCGTACGCGGACTTGATGGTGACCGTGCAGCCGTACCCGACGACGGGGTTGTACATCAGGTAGACGGTGCCGAGCAGCTCGCCGGTCTGCGCGTGGTGGATCGGGTCCTGGTCCTGGGCGGTGTAGCCGAGCCCGCAGAGCGACTGCGGCGTGACCGGGTTGGTGGCAGCCTGCGCGGCGGCGCCGGCCCCGGCGACGAGCCCGACCGCGACGGCGAGCGCGATTCCGATCCGGCCAATGGTGCGGTACATCTGCGTCCCCCTCATTTTCCTACTGCGGATGCGGGGACCAGAATGGTCGGCCGGTGGTGACGGAGCGAATGTGTCGGGTGGACACTCCGCATTGCCTGCGGGTGTGCGGGCTCCCAGTTTCGGCCGTCCCCACCTGGGGAGAGGTGACACGATTTATCGATGGCCACCGACTATGACGTATTTCGCACGAGACATTTCGATGAACCGAAAATTGCTGGATTGTTGCCCGATCGACCCCGCCGGCGTTATGGTCGGGCCGACAGGCGACCGTCGATCCGACGGGGCAACGGTGTCTCGGGTTCGTCCCGCAGCTCGTCCGGCAACATCCACTCGGGCACGTCCTGCCAGGTCACGGGACGCATCCAGGGAGCGATGGCGGCGGCGCCGACGGAGGTGGTGCCCGCGGCGGTGGTCGCGGGGTAGGGGCCTCCGTGCGTCGTCGCCCAGCCCACCCGTACGCCGGTCGGCACCCCGGCGGCGAGCACCCTGCCCGCCTGCCGGGTGGCGGTCTGGACGAGGGCCGTGAGCGCGGCACGGTCCTCCGGTTCGAAGTGGAGGGAGACGGTCAGTTGGCCGCCGAGCGCCTCGATCGCGTCGGTGACCTGGTCCAGGGCGTCGTACCACACGATGATCGCCGCCGGGCCGAACAACTCGTGGGTGAGGGACGGCCGCAGGTCGGCGATCGACACCGCCGCGAGTGACGGCGCGGCCGCGTCGGCGTCCAGCACCCCGTCCAGCTCGAATCGGACGCCGCCCCGCCAGCCGTCCAGTCCCTCGGCGAACCGGGCCGCGATCGGGCCGGAGAGCATGCGCTGGGGCCCGGCCGCGGTCATGGCGTCCCTGATCCCGGCGACGAGCTCGGCGGCGCCGGCCCGGGGCACGAAGACGAGACCGGGCTTGGTGCAGAGCTGCCCCACACTGCCGACGACGGCCTGGCCGAGGAGGGCGCCGAGGCTCGCGCCTCGGCGTCTGGCGGCCAGCTCCGTGACCACCACCGGGTTGACGCTGCTCATCTCGGCGAAGAAGGGAATCGGGGTCGGCCGGCTGCTGGCGAGGTCGAACAGCGCGCGGCCGCCGCCGAGCGAGCCGGTGAAGCCCGCGCGCCTGCTGCGCCCACCGTCGTCTACGCGTCCCGGACCGGCTTTGTCGTGGATGTGCTGCGGACGGCGATTCTGAACGGCGAACTTCGCGCCGGTCAGCCACTCGTCGAGGCCGACCTCGCGCGGTCGTTCGGGCTGTCGAAGACCCCCGTCCGGGAGGCGCTCAAGACACTCGCCGGCGTCGGCCTGGTGACGATCAGCGACTACCGGGGGGCCCTCGTCCGGGTGGTCGACGCGCGTATGGCGCACAACGTGTTCGACGTCCGGGTGCTGCTCGAGCCGGCGGCGGTGCAGCGGGCGGTCGAGGCCGGGCTGGACACGGGGCCCGCCCAGGACGCCCTGAACCGCGCGGCCGAGGCGGCCGACGGGGCCGAGCGGAGCATGGCGAACCGGGAGTTCCACCGGCTGCTGTACGCCGGCTGCGACAACCCGGTCTTCGTCGGCATCCTCGACTCCCTGCGGGACCAGACCGCCCTGATCACGGTCACCGCCTGGAACAGTCTCCCGTCCTGGGACACGGAGGCGGAGGAGCACGCCGCGATCCTGGACGCGGCCCGCCGCGGTGACAGCGACGAGGCCCGCCGCCTCACCGAGGCGCACATCTTCACCTTCGGTCAGCGGGCCCAGCGGGCCCTTGAACAGTTGGAGTCCGGCACATGAGCCCCTCGGGCAGCGCGCTCGCCGACGTCGTCGCGATCCCGGTGACGCCGTTCGACGGTAACCAGGTCGACCAGGCCACCTTCGTCCGTCTCCTCGAGCGCCTGCTCGACGCGGGCGTGAACGTCGTGACGCCCAACGGCAACACCAGCGAGTTCTACGCGCTCACCGCGCAGGAACGGCGCGAACTCCTCGAACTCAGCGGCCGCACGGTAGCCGACCGGGCCACCTTCGTCGCCGGAATCGGCCTGGACGTGCAGACCGCCGTCGAGGAGGGCCGGCTCGCGCAGTCGGCCGGGGCCACCATGGCGATGGTGCACCAGCCGCTGCACCCGTACATCTCCAGCCAGGGCTGGATCGACTACCACGCGGCCATCGCGGGGGACTCGGCGAGCTGGGCATCGTGCCGCCGCGTGCAGCAACTTCGCGTACCTCGAGTACAAGTTCGACGACGTGACCTGGTGTCCGGACCCCTACCTGCCGGTCGACGGCCACCTGGAACTCCGCCCGGACCGTCCCGGCTGGGGCGTCACCATCGACGAGACGGCGCTGGCGACCGACGACTACGTGCACTGGGAACGGTCGCTTCCGGTGCGACCGGACGGGTCCCTCGCCTTCGCCTGACCGTGGCCACCCGACCATGCCGCCGGTGACCCTCGGTGGCCGGACGTCTTGCCCGGGCCGGGCATGATTGCACCTGTGAAGATCACCAGCGTCGGCCACTCCGGTGGCCAGGCGCCCTGCCGCTGCCGCAATCCGGCCCACTGCCATGCCATGGGCCACTGCCACAGCGAGGTCGGCAAGCGGCGTCAGGGACCCGGCTGCAAGGGCCGCAAGGGAGCCCTGGACTCCTGTGGCGACGACCCGTGCAGCAGCCCGGGCTGCTGCGACCTCGGGCTCTTCTCCACCCTGCTCACGCTGGGCGCCGTCGTGGCGGGCGCCGCCGGCCAGGCGCCCGCCCGTCCGAACCGGACGGCCGGCAACCGGCCGGGGACGCTGGACCGGGCCGGTCTCGCCGCGATCCGCGGCTACCGCCGCTGGCTGTCGCACCGCTGGCCGGGGCGGTGCCGGTACACGCCGACGTGCAGCGCGTACGGACTCGCCGCCGTCGACCGGTACGGGCTGGCCGTCGGCGGGCGGCTCGCGGCGGCCCGGCTGCGTCGTTGCCGGCCGGAGGTGCCGCGCGGCATTGCCGACCCGCTGCCTTGACCGGTGCCGGCGTTCGGCCTGGCAGGCGGCCGGGTGTCAGCCCAGCCGGACGGAGGCGGCCGGCCACGACGTGTGATCGAAGCCGTTGCCGGAGCCGGCGGCGCGACCAGGCGCGGCAGCCGGGCACCTCGGACGTCCCGGTCGCCGGAGTGCTGGGATATCGTGCCGCTGGCGTGGCAGGCTGCCGGGGGAGCAGGCGTCGGTTTCGCGAGGAGGACGCAGCGTGGCAGCGTACGACGTCATCGTCGTCGGGCTCGGCGGGATGGGCAGCAGTGCCGCCTACCACCTGGCGTCGCGCGGGCAGCGGGTGCTCGGCCTGGAACGGTTCGGCCTGGCGCACAACCTGGGCTCCAGCCACGGCGGCTCGCGCATCATCCGGCAGGCGTACTTCGAGGACCCGGCCTACGTGCCGCTGCTGCTGCGAGCCTACGAGCTCTGGGAACGCCTGGAACGCGACACCGGGCAGGACGTCATCTCGCAGACCGGGGGACTGTTCCTCGGCTCACCCGACAGCCGCACCTTCGCCGGCAGCCTGCGTGCCGCCCGGGAGTGGGACCTTCCCCACGAGATCCTCGACGCCGCGGAACTCCGTCGCCGGTACCCCACCTTCGCCCCGGGGCCCGAGGAGATCGCGCTCTTCGAGGCGAAGGCGGGCTTCGTCCGCCCCGAGGCGGCCGTGGCCGCGCACGCCGGGCTCGCTGCCAGCCACGGCGCCGAGCTGCGGTACGACGAGCCGGTGTCGCGCTGGGAGGTGCTGCCCGGTGGCGGCGTACGGGTGGCGACCGCGGCCGGGCTCTACCACGCCGATCGGCTCGTCATCTGCCCCGGCGCCTGGGCGCCGCAACTGCTGGCCGACCTCGGCGTGCCGATCACCATCGAACGGCAGGTCATGTTCTGGTTCCAGCCGCAGCACGGGGTGGCCGCCTTCGCGCCCGAACGGCAGCCGATCTACATCCACGAGGACGCCGCCGGCAGCCAGGTCTACGGCTTCCCCGCCATCGACGGGCCGCAGGGCGGCGCCAAGGTGGCGTTCTTCCGGCGCGGGCAGGTCTGCACCCCGGAGACCATCGACCGGCAGGTGAGCCCTGCCGAGGTCAGCGCCATCCAGGCCCACCTGGCCGGCGTGCTGCCCACCCTGCCCGGGCGCTACCTGAAGGCGGCGACCTGCATGTACTCGCTGACCCCGGACCAGCACTTCGTCATCTCGGCGCACCCGCAGCATCCGGAGGTCGCCGTGGCGTGTGGGTTCTCCGGCCACGGCTTCAAGTTCGTGCCCGTCGTCGGGGAGATCCTCGCCGACCTGGCGATGTCCGGCTCGACCGAGCATCCCCTGGGGCTCTTCGACCCGCGGCGGCCGTTTCCCGGCCCGGCGGACAGCTCCGAGGACTAGGTCCTACCGCCGCGTCTGTTCTGCTCCGGCGATGCCCGCTTCCTCCAGCAGGGCATCGCGGCCGGGCTTCCGCAAACGGGGCGTGGGGCGGCCGGTGGGGAACCGGCCGCCCCACGTGGGCGGTGAGGCGTCAGAGGCCGTTGGTGAACACCAGCCGGTTCGGCGTACCGGCCAGGTCTCCCTGGACGACCCCGGTGGTGGCGCCGCCGACCAGCCAGTCGTGCAGGGCGGCCTGGGAGGCGTCGCCGTTCGCGCTCTTGTAGAGCGCGGCGACGCCCGCAACATGCGGGGTGGCCATCGAGGTGCCGTTGAAGACGGCGGTGGTGTTGTTCGGCTGGGTCGACAGGATCGCCGAGCCGGGGGCGTAGAGGTCGACGCAGGCGCCGGTGGAGGAGTAGCTGGCGCGGGCGTCGGTGCTGGTCGTGGCGGCGACGGCCACCGCGGCGGTCACCGCCCGGGGCAGCCGGTCGCAGGAGTCCGCGCCGGTGTTGCCCGCCGAGGTGGCCAGGAACACCCCGGAGTTGATCATCCCGGTGATCGCGGTGGCCATCGTGTCGGAGTACGTCCAGTTCCAGGACGTGTTCGCCACCGCCGGCTTGGCCGCGTTGGCGGTCACCCAGTCGATCGCGGCGATGGTGGCCGAGGTCTTGCCGGACCCCTGGCAGTTGAGCATCTTCACGGCGTGCAGGCGGACGCCCTTGGCCACCCCGTACGTCCGGGAGCCGATCGTGCCGGCGACGTGGGTGCCGTGCCCGTCGCAGTCGGTGTTGCGCCGGTCGATGGCGTTGTAGTCGAAGCTGGCCCGCCCCTCGAAGTCCGGGTGGGTGACGTCGATGCCGGTGTCGATGACGTAGGCGTGCACGCCGGCGCCGGTCGCGGTGGTGGTGTAGCTCGCGGACAGCGGCAGCGTCCGCTGGTCGATGCGGTCCACACCCCAGGACGGCGGGTTCGCCTGGGTGCCCTCCGTGACGTCGTCGAGCCAGGCGTCCTGCTCCACGCCGAGCACCGCGGGATCGCGTCGCAGCGCCTGGACCTGGCCGGCGGTCAGTTCGGCGGCGAATCCGTTGACCGCCCGCTCGTAGACGAAGCGCGGGGTGACCGCCAGGGCACGGGCGAGGCCGCGCGGGTCGGCGTCCGGCCGCAGCCGCACGATGTACTCGCCCGCGGCCGGCCGGACGCCCGGCGCGGCCGACGCCGCGCTGAGCGGTGCGAGCGGCTCCGCCGCGGGTGCCGCCGCGGCCGGTACGGCGACCAGGGCGCTGCCCGCGGCCACCAGCGAGGCCATCAGGACCCGTGATCTCATGTTGCCTCCCAGACTCGCCCGGCGTCATCAGGGTTGGGGCGATGACGTCCGTGGTGAGCAGGCAGGCTAAGTGGACAGATGTTGAGACGTCAATGGCCTGCCCCGGATTTGGTCGTCCCGACGTGGGCGTTTCGGTGCTAACCGGTTCCGACCGACTACCCGATCGACGTTCGAAGACGAGGCACTAGCCTGGCCACATCGGATGATCGGCGTCGCGAACCCCCGGAGAGGAAGCTCATGGCCGAGACGGAGAACGAGGCTCCTGGCTGGACCGCGATCGAGGCGGCGGTGGCCACCAGGGTGGCGGACGAGAACCCGCTGCACTGGGCGACCAACAACCTCCCGGGACACGGCCTCTACGGCCTGGGCGCGTACCGTTCCGCCGACCACTGGTTGCTGGTGACGTTCGGGATGACCGAGCTGTTCTCCAAGAGCAGCGACGACCCGGACGTCAGCGGCTGGGGATACGAGCTGACGATGCGGGTCCCCATGGACGACGAGCAGCCGCCCGCCTGGTCCCTGCGCCTGCTCGAACGACTGGTCGGTTACGTGTTCACCAGCGGCAAGTCGTTCGCCGAGGGCCACCGCATGGACCCGGGCGGCCCGATCACCGGTGAGGCGACCACCCGGCTCCGCGCGGTGGCCTTCGCCGCGGACCCCGAACTGCCGCCCATCGACTCCCCGTACGGCTCGGCGCGGTTCCTGACCGTCGTCGGGATCACCACCGACGAGTTGGAACGCATGAAGGCCACGACGGCGGCCGCGGTGCTCAGCGAACTCGCGGAGCGCTCGCCCGCGCTCGTGACCGACCCGGCGCGCTGATCGGGTCGCGCCCCGTACGCCTGGTGGGAGCCGGCCACCTACGTCTACCTGGTCGGCAGCTCGACCTGCGGCTGGGAGAACGGCTCGCCCGAACCGCGCCGGTGACGCGGTTCGGGCGAGCCGGTTGCCTGCCTCCTGCTCATGACCTGCGCAGGTGCGACTCGATGGCCTCGATGACGCGTGGCCGCAGTTCGGCCGCGCGGATGACGGCGTCGACGGAGCCGACCTCGACGGCGCGCTGGATGTTGTGCACGCGGTCGAACTCCGCGGCCACCTCGCCGAGCTTCTCCGCCCGCACCGACGAGCGGAGCTCGTCGAGTTCCGCGGTCAACGCGGCGCGGTCCGTGCCGGAGGCAGCCGCGGCGCGGGCCTCCAGGTCGCGTACGCGCGGGTCGGCCGCGGTGCGGCGGTCGACGTCGCCGGAGAACACCACCGCGGCGGCGGGAGCGCCGCCGAGCACCGACGCGAACGAGCCCTCCAGCGCCAGCACGGTCATGTTGGGGTTCAGCGCCTTCGAGAACACCACGAACGCCCCGCCGTGGTACCGCGAGATCACGCAGAACACGATGGGCCCGCGGAAGTTCACGATGGCGCGGCCGATCTCGGCGCCGTACTCCAGTTGGAGCTTGCGCATCGACTCGGGCGAGCCGTCGAAGCCCGACAGGTTCGCCAGCACCACCAGCGGCCGGTTGCCGCTGGCCGCGTTGATCGCCCGGGCGGCCTTCTTCGACGACTGCGGGAACAGCGTGCCCGCGGTGTAGGTGTCCGGGCCGTCGGTGGGCGGGAAGCCGCGCCGCGGCACCGCCCGGGACTCGATGCCGAGCAGGCACGTCGGGATGCCACCGAGGTGCACGTCCTGCACCACCGCGGTGTCCGCGTCGGCCATGCCCGCCCAGCGTTCCAGCACGGGGTGGTCCTGGTCGGAGAGCGCCCGCATCACGGTCCGGATGTCGAACGGCTTCTTCCGGTCCGGGTTGGCCGCGGCGGAGAAGATCTCGCCGACGGTGGTGAAGTCGCTGCCGGCCACGGCGTGCGGGAAGGCGGAGACGTCGCGGTCGACGGGGTCGGTGGTGCCCGCCCGCCGCGGCGCGTCCTCGCCGGGCGCGACGTACGTGTGGTCGTAGTGCGCCATCAGCACGTCCCGCGCGGCGGTCAGGTTCGGCGCCCAGTACTGCGCCTGCCCGTTCGGGCCCATCACCCGGTCGTAGCCGCCGATGCCGAAGTTGTCCTCGGCGGAGACGCCACCGGAGAAGTCGAGCGACTGCTTGCCGGTGAGGACCATCGCCGAGTCCGGCGTCATCACCAGGATGCCCTTGGTGTGCATGAGCATCGTCGCCTCGGCGTTCCAGTACGGCTGCGCGCCGACGTTGATGCCCGCGACCACGATGTTGATCTCGCCGCCGTCCTGGGTGAACTCGACGATGCGCTTGAGCGCCGCGGCCACCCAGTCCATGTTCTCCGTGCCCGACGTCATGGAGATCCGGGCGCCGGCGGACAGCGCGTACCACTCCAGCGGCACCCGCATCCGCTCGGCCAGGTCCAGCGCGGCGATCACCCGGCGGCACTCCGGCTCCGACAGGGCGCCGAGCGCCTTGGTGGGGTCGCCGAGCAGCACGACCCGGGTGACGCCCTGCGGGTGCCGCGAGGTCGGCGTGGTGACCACGCCGGCGACGATCGCCGCGCTGTTGCGCCCCCTGGGCCGGTCGACCGGCACCAGCGCGTGGTCGTCGTCGAGGTCGTGCTCGACGAAGTCGCCGAGCAGGCCGGTCAGCTCGTACGGGTACACCGTGTTGCGGCTGCTCGCGCGCAGCACCTTCAGCCGGTAGTCGTCGAGCGGCTCGACCGGCTCGACCGGAGGCTCGCCGACGGTCAGGTGGGCGCCGCCGGTGGCGTCGAAGGAGATCCGCAGGGCGATCTTCCTCAACTCGCCGGTCTCGCGGTCGCGCTCCCGCGCGATGAACAGGATCTCCTCCAGGCCGGCGCCCGCGGTCGTCGGGCGTACGCGCCCGGCGATCATCTCCATCTCCTCGCGGGTGAGGTCGCTCGGCGGCCAGACGTAGATCACGATCCGGTTGGTGTTGAAGCGCGTCTTCGACGCCCGGCGCGACTGCGCGCGGCGGATCGAGTCCAGGCAGGCGGCAACGGTGTCCTCGGCCGTCGGCAGCGCGACCAGCCGCCCGTCGTGCTCGCGCAGCGCGGTCAGGTCGCGCACCTGCGCGAACGCGACCAGGCGCTCGTCGGACGGGTTCTCCCGCGCCACGCACTGGAAGAGGTAGACCTCCTCGTCCAGGGACGGCAGCCGGGTCAGGTCGAACTTGCGCAGCCGCTCCAACTGCATCCGCTGCGCGATGTACGGGTGCAGGCCGCGGATCAGCCGCTCCTCGGCCATCCCGGCGCCCGACGGGCGGAACGTGAAGTGGTGGTGCATCACGGCGCCGGCGCGGCCCGCCACGGTCGTGGTCAGCCTGCGGACCCGGTGCGGCAGCGGGTGCGCGTTGACGACCTCCAGCAGCGCGGCCACCATCGCGTCGAAGTCCTCCGGCTGGTTCTCCCACCCGAGGTAGATGTCGGCGTCGATGGCGTCCCCGCCGCCGCCGAGTTCGGCGAGCCCGCGCAGTGCGCCGTCCAGGGCGTCGAAGCTCACCGCGGCGGACACCACGGTCGAGTCCGCGCGCTCGGCGACCACGAACGTGCAGCCCGCCACCTCGTGGGTGCGGACGCCGGTCAGCCCCTTGTTGCCGTAGTAGCGCCGGGTCAGCACCTCCAGCATGACCGCGTTGTCGAGGTGGTCGCGCACGAGCCGCTGGCCGAGCAGCCGTACCAGCGGCTCGGTGCTGCGCACCATCTCCGCGACGCGCTCGGCGCGGTCCGGCGCGTCCGGGTGCGCGTCCAGGTGCCGCAGGTGCCGGCGGACCTGGGCGTAGACGCGGGCGCGGTTGCGGCGCAGCAGCGGCTGGGCGAACCAGGCGAACACCACGCCGCGCGCGAGGTCGGCGACCACCGGGAAGCGGACCTGCGTGGCGGCCACCAGCCGCTCCAGCGCGAGGCCGGCGGGCTCGTGCAGCGTGTCGTCCGGCGGGGGCTCCCGCAGCCACGCGCGCAGCAGCGTCGCGACCACCGTGGCGTCGGCGGACGCGCGCTGCAGCGCGAGGAAGATCCGGAACACGGCGGCTTCGAGTTCGGGGGAGCGCTCCAGGTCGGTGACCCCGTAGTGCCCGAGCGCCTTGACGAGCTTGGCCTGGAACGCGCTCGGCAGCCCGGCCCGCTCGACGTCGAGGCTCTGCAGGTAGGTGTGCAGGTACTCGCGGGCGCTGTGCACGTGGCCGTCGCCGCCGTCCTCTCCCGTGGGCCGGTTGCGGCTCAGCTCGGCGAGGTCGGCGAACACGTTGACGAGTTCGAGTTCCTCGGCCAGGGGCCGGCGGCCGTGCGCGCTGGCCGCGCGCCGCGCGGCGAAGTACTCGTCGAGCACCCGGCGGTCGTCGTGCGGGTCGACGTCGAAACCGAGCAGCAGGCTGCGCAGGTCCTCCTGGCCGCGCCGGGTGCGCTCGAGCACCGGGATCTCCTCGGGCGCGGCGGGCAGGTCCAGCTCGACGGAAGCGGCGGCCGGGCTGTCCGCGGCCTCCGCGGCCTCGTCGGCGACCGGCTCCAGCCGCACCAGCGGCGCGCCGGCCTCCACCTGACTGCCCACGGAGACGACGCATTCCTTCAGGCGCGCCTTGAACGGTGCCCGCAGCACCGTCTCCATCTTCATGGCCTCCAGCACCAGCACCGGCGCGCCCGCCTCGACCTCGGCGCCGACCTCCAGCGGCGTGGCGACGACCAGCGCGGGCATGGGCGAGCGGACGACACCGCCCTCGTCGCGGCTGATCCGGTGCGTCACACCGTCGACCTCGACCAGGTGGATCGGTCCGTGCGTGTCGGTGAGCAGGCGGTACCGGACGCCGTTGACGACGATCTGCCCAGTGTGCCGGTCGAAGCGGTCCAGCTCGACGTCGGCGGTGCGGACGACCTCGCCCGCTTCGATGCCCACGCGGAACCGATGCGCGCCGACCCGCGCCACGCGCATGCGGTAGCCCACGCCGCGCAGCTTCAGGTCCAGCGGTCCGCCGCTGGAGTGCTGCACCTGCGGGCGACCGCCGGACGCCGTCGACAGCAGCCGCTGCCGCTCGGCGCGCTCCTCCTCCTCGTACGCCTCGACGGCCGCGGCCGCGAGCGCGACGGCGGAGTGCCGGTGCGCGACCAGCCGGCCCTCGCCGCGGACCCGGTCGATCCAGCCGGTGTCCGCGCTGGCGTCGATCACCTCGGGTTGGTCGAGCAGGTCCAGCACGAAGCTCTTGTTCGTCGCGCCGCCCTCGATGACCACCGTCGTGTTCGCCATCGCCCGGCGCAACCTGCCCAGCGCCTCGTCGCGGTCGCGACCGTAGGCGATGACCTTCGCGATCATCGAGTCGAAGTCGGCGGGGATGGTGTCACCCTCGCTGACGCCGGTGTCCACCCGGATGCCCGGCCCGGCGGGAAAGTCCAGCCGCGCGATACGGCCCGGGGAGGGCGCGAAGTCGCGGTCGGGGTCCTCGGCGTTCAGCCGGGCCTCGATGGCGTGCCCGCGCTCCACCGGCGGCTCGCCTTCGAGCCGTCCTCCCGACGCCACGTGCAGCTGCGCCTTGACCAGGTCGAACCCGGTGGTCAGCTCGGTGATCGGGTGCTCGACCTGCAGGCGGGTGTTGACCTCCAGGAACGCGAACAGCCGGTCGCCGGGGTGGTAGAGGAACTCGACGGTCGCCGCGCCCCGGTAACCGACCGCGACGGCGAGCCGTTCCGCCGACGCCTTGAGCTCGGCGGCCTGCGCCGGGCTGAGCACCGGCGACGCCGACTCCTCGATGACCTTCTGGTTGCGCCGCTGCACCGAGCAGTCACGGACGCCGAGCGCCCACGCGGTTCCCTGGCCGTCGGCGATCACTTGGACCTCGACGTGCCGGGCGCCGGTGACCAGCCGCTCCAGGAACACGATGCCGCTACCGAACGCCCGCGCGGCCTCCTGGCTGGTGCGCTCGTACGCGTCGGCGAGCTCGGCGGAGTTCGTGACCACGCGGATGCCGCGCCCGCCGCCGCCCGCGGTCGCCTTCAGCATCAGCGGGTAGCCGATCTCGGTCGCCGCCGCCAGGGCGGCGTCCAGGGTCTCGACCGCGCCGCGGCTCCACGGCGCGACCGGCACGCCGACCTCCTCGGCGATCAGCTTCGCGCCGATCTTGTCGCCGAGCTTGCGCATGGCCTCCGCGCTCGGCCCGACGAAGGTGACGCCGACCTGCTCGCACAACTCCGCGAACGCCGGGTCCTCGGCGACGAAGCCCCAGCCCACCCACGCGGCGTCGGCGCCGGTCTCCACCAGCGCGCGCTCCAGCGTCTTCAGATCGAGGTACGGGCGCGCGGACGCGGGACCGAGGTCGTAGGCGATGTCGGCCTCGCGCACGAACGTGGCGTTCCGGTCGACGTCGGTGTACAGGGCGACCGTCTCGATCCGGGTCCCGGTTTCCGCGGCCAGCTCCCTGACGGCGTGGATGAGCCGCATCGCGGCCTCACCACGGTTGACGATGGCGACACGGCTGAACACCCGACCCAACCCCTCCGGTAGACCCATGACGTACGCACCGGGGACGACGGCGACCCTCGGTACGGATCACCCTTCCGCGCTCCGGCTGGCGGCGCTATGTCGTAACCACCGAACCCGGGCGGGAGCATTTGTAGGAACCGAACAAAACTTTTTGGCAGCCCCCGCCTCTGGTCAGGTCGCGAGGCGGGTGGCGTGGCTGGGTTGCGTCAGCGGCCGTGCGGCGCGACCACGGCCCGGCCGGCCACGCTCCCGGCCGACGTTCACCATGTCGGCACCGAGGGCGAACGCCACCACCGCGTTGTCCGGCAGCCCGAGCTTGCCGGCGCCGACGAAGACCACCTGCTCGTGCAGGTCCCTGGAAGACCAGGTCGCCACCCCTGCGGTGGTACGGCGACAGTCCGCCCTCGCCGGTGTTGTGCAGGCAGCCGGCGAGGGCGGCACCCCGGTTGAGCGCCTTCACCGCGTTGCCCGAGAGCGAACCGAAGCTCATGCCGGAGATGTTGACCACCGACTCCGGGCGGAACGCGCGCGCCCGCCGCCGGGCGGCGCCGAGCACCTTCGCGCACGGCAGCGCGACGTCGTGCCCGGCGCCGGGGAAGGACGGCGGCATCGCCCGGCCGAACGTGCGGTGCTTGATGATCGGATAGCCGGGGGTGTACTCGATGTCGTTGTCGGTCCCGAACCCGAAGTAGTTGTTCTCCCGCTTCGCCGACGCGTACACCCAGCGCCGCTGGTCGCGGGTGAACGGCCGCTCCTCGTTGTTGCCGGCCACGATGTACTGGCGCAGCTCCGGCCCGATGGACTCGAGCAGGTACCGGGCGCGGCCGAGGACGGGGAAGTTGCGCAACAGCGCGTGGTCGCGCTGGAACAGGTCGCGTGCGGCGAGGGCCGCGGCGGCGACGAGGGACGGTCAACTTGCCGCGGCCTGCTCGTGTCGCACGTCACGCGGGCGCCGTGTCACAAGGGCCGGGTCGCCGTCGTCCCGTGTTCGACAGAGTCATCCGGGACAGGAGGCCAAGATGAGGATCGTGGTAATCGGCGCCGGCTACGCGGGCACATTCGCGGCGAACCGGCTGGCCAGGAAGCTGAAGTCTGCCGAGATCACGGTGGTCAACCCGCGACCCGACTTCGTGGAGCGCGTACGACTGCACCAGCAGCTCGCCGGGACCGCCACCGCCGCGGCGCCCCTCGCGTCGATGCTGCGGGACGGGATCACGTCGCGCGTCGGCACCGTCGACAAGATCGGCCACGGCAGCGTCGTCCTCGACCACGGCGAGAGCGTCGACTTCGACTACGCCTTCCTCGCCGTGGGCAGCACGGCCCGGCCGATGCGGGGAACGGTCCCGGTGGGCACGTGGGAGGGGGCGGAACAGGCCCGGGTGGCGCTTGCCGCGCTTCCCGCGGGTGGCACGGTCACGGTCGTCGGGGGCGGTCCGACGGGCATCGAGACGGCGGCGGAGGTGGCCGGCGTGCGGCCGGACGTCCGGGTACGCCTCGTCGGCTCGTCGGTCGCCGGGTGCTTCTCCCACGGCGCGCGGCAGCGCGCCCGCGCCGGACTGGAGCGGCTGCGGGTCGACATCGTGGACGACGACGTCACGGAGGTGGCCGCGGGCCCGGGGCGGTGCGATGGCACCGTGCACCTCCGGTCCGGAACGGCGTTCGCCTCCGACCTGACCCTGTGGGCGATCGTGGCCGGCGTCCCCGACCTCGCCGCCCGCAGCGGCCTCGCGGTCGACTCGGAGGGCCGCGCGATCGTCGACGAGTGCCTGCGCAGCGTCACCGACGAACGGATCTTCGTGGTGGGCGACTGCGCGGCGGTGCCGGGAGCCCGTTTCGCGTGTCAGTCCGCCGAGCCGCAGGCCGCGCACGCGGCCGACACCCTGGTCCGCCTGGTCGAGGGTCGTGAGCCCGAGCCGTACTCGCTGCGTTACCTCGCGGTCTGCGTCAGCGTCGGACGCAGGGACGCGGTGGTCCAGTTCACCCGACGCGACGACACCCTCCGACGGGCCTACCTCGGTGGGCGTACCGCGGCCGTGCTCAAGGAGGTGGCCTGCCGCGGTGCGAGGTTCGGCGCCCGCACCGGCACCGGTGTCTGAGTGCCGGGTCCGAAGTGGCCTTCCGATTGGTCGACGCGCTCCTTCTGCGCCCATGCCTCCACAGGCTGGTCGCACCCGATCCGGCTGGGAGCGCGTCGGCCCGGGCGGTGCTTCCGCCAGCCTCACCAGGTGGCTCGGCCTGGTCCTCCCGCGGACTCCGGTCCTCGACCGGCCCGGTCTACCGCGGCTTCCCCTTCCGCCCCACCGATGTGTTGGGATCACACCGTGTCATCGACCGCGTGCAGGCCACGTGGACGTGTCGTCCCTTTGCTCTGCACCCGTGGACGCAGCGGTCACCCTCCGTCGTCGCCGCCAGGGCGCCTGCCGCCACGGCTGGACGCCGAAGGCCCAGGACGGCGCGGTGTTGCGGTGGTGGGTGCAGAGCAAAGGGAGCGGGAGAGCGTGTGGGTGCCAGCAGCTCCGGCGACGGTGCGTAGTGGTGGCGAAAGGCATCCGTGAAGGTGACGCAAGGTAGCGCCGGTGGAAGCGGGTCGGCTGACGGTTCCGGAGAGGATGGCGCGGTGATCTGGGGGAGACGGAGCAGTCGGGTTCAGCCGCCGCCGGTGGTGGGCCAGGACGGGTCAGTCGGGGCGGTGCGGGCCGCGTACCGCCGACTGGGCCAAGCCGGTGCGGGACCGGGCGCGGGCCGGGCTGGCGCTGCTGCTCACCGACGATCCGGGCGCCTGTCTGCCGACGGTGCTGCCGACGGTGCTGCGCCTCGACGCGCGTCTGCGCGGTGGTTTCGCCGTCGACCAGGTGCGGGCGGCGTTGCTCTCGGCGGCGGAACAGGTGTGGCGCGGCCTGCTCGCCTCGGGCGGTCGCCGGGAGCGCCGGTTCGTGTTCGACACCGCGCTGGCGCAGGGGCGGCTGCGCCTGCCCGACCTCGTGGCCTGTGCCGAGACGGATCCGGACGTGCGGATCCGAGCCCGGGCGGCCGAGGCGGCGTGCCGCGAGACGGTCTGGACCCGCCGGCTCGACGTCCTGCGGCGCCTGGCCGGGGCGGCCCGGCCCGAGGTGCGGGTGGTCGCGGTGACCGGACTGGTCCGGGGCGGCCAGGACGACGAGGCCGCCGCGTACCTGAACGACGACGCACCGTTGGTCCGGGCGGTGGCCCGGGACGCCGCCCGCCGACTCGGTGTCGACGCCCGGGCGCACTACCGGACCGTCGTCAGCACCGGTGCCCCCGCCCTGGGCGCGATCGCCGGACTGGCCGAAACCGGCTCGGCCGCGGACGCCCCGCTGTTGCGGCCGCTGCTCGTACACGAGCGGGCCGGGGTCCGCGCCCAGGCGGTCCGGGGCCTGCGTCTGCTGGACGCGGTCGTCGTGGGAGAGCTTGCTCCGCTGCTGCGGGATCCGTCGCCGGCGGTGGTCCGGGAGGTGACCGCCGCGTTGCGCGCGGCACTGATCCTCGCCCTCGACGCGGACCCGTGCCTGGCCGAACGCGGCAGGGCGGACGTGACCCGCTGGCTGCCCGAGCCGCACCGGCGCTCGGCGAGGTGGCCAGCCGGCAGCTGACCGGCTGGCTGGGCAACGTCCGCCCCGTATCCTGCGGGCCATGACCTCGATTTCGCCGGACGGGCGTGGCGTCGACTCCGCCCTGGACCCCTCGCCCGAGCAGATCCGGGACATGGGTGCGCGCGCCGTCGAGTGGATCGCCGGCTACCACGACTCGATCCGGGACCTGCCCATCGCCCCGCGTACCTCCGCCGCCGCGCTGAAGGAGCTGCTCGGCGAGCCGCTGCCCGTCGAGGGCCGGGACTTCGCCGACCTGCTCACGGCCTTCCGCGAGGTGGTCGTGCCCGGCAGCCGGCACAACGGGCATCACCGCTTCTTCGGGTACGTGTCGGCACCGGGGACCGCGGTCGCCGCGGTGGCCGACTTCCTCGCGTCGGCGTTGAACGCCAACCTCACCGCGTGGCGGTCGGCGCCGGCCCCCGCCGAGGTGGAGCACGTGGCGATCGACTGGATCAAGGAGGCCATCGGCTGCGCCCCGGACGCCGGTGGCCTGTTCATGAGCGGCGGCTCGATGGCCAACCTCACCGCGCTCGCCGCCGCCCGCCACCGCCACTGCGGCGACGCCGTGGCCACCCACGGTGCCGCAGCACACCCCGCGCCGCTGCGCGTCTACGCCTCCACCGAGACCCACCACTCGATCCACAAGGCCGCCGCGTTGCTCGGCATCGGGCGGGCGAACGTCCGCGAGATCCCGGTGGACGCCCGCTTCCGGATGGACGTCGACGCCCTCGTCCGCGCCGTCGAGGAGGACCGGGCCGCCGGGGCGGAACCGTTCTGCGTGGTGGCGAACGCGGGCACGGTCGTCACCGGCGCCGTCGACCCGCTCGCCGAGATCGCGGTGGTGGCGCGGCGGTACGGGCTGTGGATGCACGTCGACGCCTGCTACGGCGGCTTCGCGCGGCTCGCCCCCTCGGCCCGTCCGCTCTTCGACGGCATGGCGGAGGCCGACTCGATCGCCCTCGACCCGCACAAGTGGCTCTACCTGCCCGCGGACTGCGGCTGCCTCATCTACCGCGACCCCGAGGCGGCGCGCCCCGCGTTCAGCCTGGACGCCGACTACACCCGGGTCGTGCAGACCGAGCCGGCCGAGGCCTTCGCCTTCTGGGACTACGGCCCCGACCTGTCCCGGCGGTTCCGGGCGCTCAAGGTCTGGATGACGCTGGCGCACGCCGGTTCGCGGGCGGTCGGCGACGCGATCGAGGGCAACCTCGACCGCGCCCGTCACCTGGCCGGGCTCGTCGACGCCAGCGCCGACTTCGAGCTGCTCGCCCCGGTCGAACTGTCCATCTTCTGCTTCCGCTACCTGCCGCCGAGCGCACGTGCGGGTGCGTGGTCCCGGGTGGACGAGGAGGAACTCGACCGCCTCAACGAGCGGATCATGGTGGCACTGCAGCAGGCCGGCAGCTCGTACCTGTCGAACGCCACCGTCAACGGCCGCTTCGCGCTGCGCGGCTGCGTGCTCAACTACCGCACCACCCGACGGGACATGGAGATCCTGCTCGACGACGTACGCCGCGCCGCAAAGCAGGTGACCGGGGAGACGCGTTGAGCGTTCACGTCGGCCCGCTTCCGACCCGGTGCGGAGGACTGAGCGCCCGCACCGCTCGGTAGACTCCCCGTCTCGGCTGGATGACGGTGCGTCGGCCGTCGTCGGCCGCGCCCTGATCCGCACAGGAAGTGGGTGGCCACCAGGTGAGCACTCTGCCGGCACTCGCGGCCGACGCCGCCTTCACCGCCATGGTGATGGTCGCACCCGACGGCCGGTGCCTCTGGTCCAATCCGGCCGGCGGCCGGCTGGGCGTCGCGCCGGAGCAGCTGCCGTTGGCGCCTGTCGAACCGGACGGGCCGGCCGTGGAACTACCGGTGCCGGGTGACGACGGGGCGACCAGGTGGCTGCAGGTCCGCTGCCACGGCGTGGAGCACGAGGGGCAGCCGCTGCGGCTGTACGAGATGCGCGACGTCAGTGACGAGCGCCGGGAGCGCGAGCGGGGGCGCAACTTCCGGTGGCGGCTGGCGCACATCGAACAGCTCGCCAAGGTGGGCACCTGGGAGTGGGACGTGCTGACCGACACGGTCGTCTGGAGCGACGTGCTGCTGCAGATGTTCGGCCTCCCGCCCGGCACCAACCTGGACTACGAGTCGTACCGGGAGCTGCTGTACCCGGACGACGTCGCCATGATCGAGCGGACGCTCGAGACCGCGCTGCGCACCGGTGGGCCGTTCGCCTACACCCATCGCATGTACCTCGCCGACCGGGTGACCCTGCGCGTCTTCGAGTGCTACGGCGAGGTCTTCGCCGACGCCACCGGCGCGCCGGTGCGCGTCCTGGGCACCGCCCACGACATCACCGCGACGCAGCAGGTCCAGGACCAGTTGACCCGGCTGGCCGAGCTCGATCCGCTGACCGACCTGCCGAACCGGCGGGCCCTGCTGGCCCGGCTCGACGACCTGCTCGCCGAGGGGCGCAAGCCGTCCGGCGCGCTGCTGCTGATCGACATCGACAACTTCAAGGACATCAACGACGTGCACGGGCACGGGGTGGGTGACGACGTGCTGCGCGTCCTGGCCCGGCTGCTGCTGCGCCAGTTGCCCCCCGGTACGGTGCTCGGCCGGCTGGGGGGCGACGAGTTCGCCGTCGTCCTGCCCGGGGCGTACGCCGACGACGCTCTCGCTGTGGCGGAGGCGCTGTGCAACGCCGCGGTCCGCACGCCGATGCCGTTGGCCGGGACCGGGCTGCGGGTGACCCTGAGCATCGGGGCCGCGTCGGTGGAGCCCGGCGACACGCGGGACGCCGTGCTCGCCCACGCCGACCTCGCCCTGTACGAGGCGAAGAACGCCGGGCGCAACCGGGCCCGGCTCTACCTGCCGGAGCAGTACCGGCATGCCGTGCAGCGGGTCAACGTCGTGACCCGGGTGCGCAAGGCCCTCGACGAGAACCGGATGCGCCTCGACGCCCAGCCGATCATCAACCTGTCGACCGGGGAGGTGGTCAGCCGCGAGCTGCTGATCCGGCTGCGTGACGGCCAGGAGCCCGCCCTGCCGCCGGCCGAGTTCCTGCCCACCGTCGAACGGGACGACCTCATCGGCGAACTCGACCGGTGGGTCGTCACCACCGCCACCACGGCGCTGGCCGACCCGGTGGCCGCGGCGGCCGGCATGCGCTTCGACATCAACATCTCCGCCCGGTCCCTGGAGTCGCCGGGCTTCGGCGACTGGGTGGTGCGGACCCTCCGAGCGGCCGGCATCGAGGCGAGCCGGTTGGGCCTGGAGATCACGGAGACCGCGGCGATCACCAACGTCGCCGCGGTGCGGAACCTGGCCGGCGCCCTGCGGGACGCCGGCTGCCGGTTGAGCCTCGACGACTTCGGCGCCGGCTTCGGCTCGTTCGCCTATCTGAAGCACCTGCCCTTCAGCACCGTCAAGATCGCGGGCGACTTCGTCCGTCAGGCCGACCACGGGGGCGCCGACCCGGTGCTCATCGACGCGGTCGTCCGCGCCGCGCACGGGCTCGGCATGCGTACGGTCGCCGAGTCGGTCGAGCACGCCGCGCTGGTGCCGGCACTGCGGACGCTGGGTGTCGACGCCGGGCAGGGCTTCCACCTCGGACGGCCGGTGCCACTGGACGAGCTGCTGCGTCCCACCGGCGGCGAATGGCAGGGCGCCGCCCCACCGGGACGACGCCCGTAGGGCATCCTGGTGGCCTAACGTCCGCTCTGGAGGCCCAGGTGAACGCACCCCTCACGTCGCCGTTCCCGGCCGGCGCCGAACTCGTCACGACCGACCTCGCCGCCGCCGGCGCCTTCTACGCCGACCTGCTCGGCTGGACCTGCACCACCTCCACCGACGGGCTGACCGCCTCCGCTGAGGGCGTTCCCGCCGCCGAGCTGCGTGCCGGCCCTGGCCCGGCCCGGTGGTGGACGGTCTTCGGCGCCGACGACGCCGGCGCCGTCCGGGCCGCCGCGGGCCGGGCCGGAGCCCGCCTGGACGGCGACGAGGTGCACGACCCGCTCGGCGGTGGCTTCCGCCTCCGTACCGGCGTCGCGGCGACCGCCCCCGGTCCCGGCCGGCCCTGCTGGTACGAGTACATGACGTCGGACCCGGCCGCGGCCGACCGGTTCCACGGCGCGGCCCTGGGCCTGCGGGCCACCGTGCCGCCCGGCGCCCCCGACGACTCGTATGCTCTGCTGGCCTCGGACGGCCCACCCGTCGCCGGCCGCCTCGCGACGCCCCCGCCGCTGGACACCCTGCTGCCCACCGGCTGGATGGTGTACTTCGCCGTACCCGACCCGGACGACGTGGCCGAGCGGGCCCGCCGGCTGGGCGGGCGGCTGCTGGTGCCACCGCGCGACGTGGTGACCGGCCGGGTCTGCGCGCTCGCCGACCCGGCGGGCGCGGTCTTCACGGTCATCCGGCCCGCGGGGACGGGCGGGTAGGAGCCGACGGGTACCGGATAACGGGTTGCCTCCTTCCCTCGCCTGCGGCACCGTTCGCGGCGTGATCGAGACGCGGGTGCTCGCCGAGGGCGACTGGCGGATGTGGCGGGAACTGCGGCTCGCCGCGCTGGCGGAGGCACCGTACGCCTTCGGCGCGCGACTGGCGGACTGGCAGGGCGACGGCGACCGCGCGGAACGCTGGCGCGGCCGGCTGGGCATTCCCGGCTCGTACAACATCCTGGCGGTGCTGGACGGGCAGCCCGTCGGGATGGCCAGCGGGGTGCCGACCGACCAGGACGGCGTCGTCGAGCTGATTTCGATGTACGTGGCGCCGCCGGGACGCGGCCGGGGCGTCGGCGATCACCTCGTGCGGGCGGTCGAGCGGTGGGCCCGGCAGGCGGGCGCGGGGACGCTGCGGCTGGCCGTGGCGGCGGGCAACGAGAACGCCCGGGCGCTCTACCGGCGCAACGGCTTCCGCGACACTGGTGAGCTCGGCGACCTCATGCCCGACGGCGTGCGCCGGGAGCACATCATGGCCAAGGGCCTGCTGGCCTGACGGCCGGCCCGTGAAGCGGCGCCGGCGTCACAGCCGCTGCAACAGCCAGACCGGGTCCGGGTTGACCACCGCCTCGCCGCGCGCCACCACCGTCGGGACCGTCTCGTTCCCGCCGGTGACGGCTCGGACCGCCGCCGCCCCGGCCGGATCACGCCAGATGTCGACCCAGTACGCCCGGCCGGCCCTGCGTCCGAGCCGCAGCCGCAGCCGCAGGCAGAACTGGCAGCCGGGGCGCCAGTACACCACCGGTCGGCCGTCCCGCGCGCTGCGCTGCTGTGCCTGCGCGGCCGACACGGACCTCGGGAAGGCCAGCGGCGAGAACAGGACCGCCGGCACGAGGAAGAACAGGAACGCGATGACCGCCGGCACCCACGTGTCCTGGTTGAGCGCGACGAGCAACCCACACGCGAGCATCACGCCCGCGAACCGCCAACTCCGCAGCACGCGCCGAATGCTACCGCCGGCGTCGGTCGCCCTCGCGCGCCCGGATCTCGCCGCTGGCAACGGCACCGATCCGAAACACGGGACAACTGGTGCGTCGCGTCCAGTCGGTTCGCTGGCCACAGGCCACCTTGTTCCACGATGACACCATGGCGATCGATGTCCAGTGACCTCGTTTCCGCCGCGTCAGACGGGAGTCGATGTTGAGAACAACTGTGCCAACCCGGCGGAGGAGCCGGTCCGGAAAGCAGCTCTCGCGGGTGGCGATGCTCGCCGCAACGATCGCCGCGGTGTCGAGCGTCCTGACCGGACCGGCCACCGCCACCGCAGCACCGTCGCCGTCCCGACTCGCCACCACCACGGCACCGTCGCCGGTGCCGTCCGAGTCTCCGTCAGCGGCCGCGACCCCGGCCACGACGACGAGCGCCGCGAAGGCGTCCACCCCCGATGGGACGCCGACGAGGAGCACCGGCGGCGCGAAGCCGGACGGCTCGCGTACGACAGGCTCCGGCGGCTGCGGTGGCAAGCTCGCCTTCGGCAAGATCGAGAGTTGTCCGTCGATCAGCGGCGAGGAGGAGAACGTCTGGACGGTCACTTCGACCGTGGACGGGGACACCCTGTACGCCCGGCTGAGGAGGATCTCGGGCGAGAGCCTCGACGCCCGGGTGAGCGGCCCTGACGGCGAGGTTGTCTGCTACCTCGGCCCCTACCTCGACGAGTGTCGGCTCGGCGTCGCCAGCACCTACACCGTCACCGTCACGCTCTATTACGGCCACGGTGAGGGGGCCTACACCCTCTCGGTCGAGTCGATGCGTGCTCCGTCGGAGTGCGACAACCTGCCGGAGAGCTTCTTCTCCTTCGCGTCCGCGGGCCGTAGCGGCACGCTGCCCGCCGGGCTGGCCGTGCACTGCTTCAAGTTCAACCAGCCCACGGGCACGGTGCTGCAGATGATGGACCAGAACGGCACCGGTGACGTGCAGGGTCCGATTCTCGACGCGCAGTACCAGCTGACGGGATGCCGTGTGCACCACACGACCGAGTGCACGCTGAGCGGCCCCGGGCCGTACCGGCTCTTCCTGGAGGAGACGTACGGGAACGAGGCCCTGTACACCCTCAGGATGCCCCGTATCTCACACTCCGTGGGGTGCCCGACGCTGCCGTTGGCGTCCTTCGGCGATCCCGGTGCCGCCGTGGGCCGCGGGACCGTGCCGGGCTACGACGGCGTGACCTGCCACGCCCTGAGCAGCACCGAGGCTGGCACGGTCGTGGTCCGCTTCAACCAGGACGCGAACCAGCATCTCGACTGGCGGGTGTACGACGCTGACGGCCGGCGGGTCTGCGAGGAGTACTTCGCCGCCCGCTCGTGTGCCCTGCCGGTGGCGGGCTCCTACACTCTGTTGACGCAGAACCAGTACTGGGAGCCGGTGTCCTACCAGGTGGCGGCGACCGCGCTCCACCGCACCGAGGGCTGCGCCGCGGCCACCGGCACCAACTGGGACCAGCCCACCCTGCTGCCGCACCAGACCTCGGCCGTGCAGACGAACTGCCAGCCGTTCCACGGCGAGGCCGGCGACCGGGTGATGGTGTACCGGGGGCCGACCACCTACAACGAGGTGTGGTCCTGGCTGGTGGACGAGCACGGGACCGTGCTCTGCACGGAGGGGTCGGAGGACGACGGGTGCGTCCTGCCCGCCACCGGCACCTTCCGGGTGATCTCGCACCTGTTGTATTGGGACGCCGGCAGCACGGACCTGACGTACATGATGCAGGTTCGGCGGCTGTCCAACCCGGTGGGCTGCCCGACGATCACGCCGGGTGCGTACGACGCCGCGCCGGCCGGCGCGCTCGGGGGCATCCGGTGCCGCAGCCTGGACATCCCCACCGAGGGCACCTTCCTCGTGAAGGCGGTCCGGGTCGACAACTACCGCGAGTACGGCACCGTCTACGACAGCACCGGCCACAAGCTCTGCACTGGCATCCAGTGCCAGATTCCAGCGGCCGGGAGGTACACCCTGGTGCTTGGCGGCAACGGCGCGGACTCGGTCATCGATATGGAATCCCGATACGCGGTCGCCCTGCTGCCGTGGCTACCCGCCGGCTGTGAGCCGGTCTCCGACACCGGTTGGCAGGACGCGCCGCACCGCGGCGAGTTCACCGCCGTCGGCCAGCACAACTGCCTTCAGTTGACCAGCCCGGTGGGCGCCCGGATCGTCGAGCTGCTGCCAGGTGACGCGACCAGTGCCGGCTCACCCGAGGTGACGGTGCTGGACTCGACCGGCGCCTACGTGTGCAGTTCGTCCTCTTCGTTGCGCCAGTCTCAGTGCACGCTGACCGGCGAGGCGCCGTTCTTCGCGGTGCTCAACTCGCCCGACGGAGCGCCGACCGCGGCTTACTCGCTCGCCTTCGCCCGGACCGACGGCCCGCCGGCCTGCCCGGTGCTGCCCGGGGACGCGACCGGCGCCACGGTGACCACCGCGGCGGACCGCTTCGCCGTCTGCTTCTCGATCCCGGCGGACCAGCACGCCGCGAAGGAGGCGATCAGCTGGAAGCGGACCTCCGGCGCGGGTGACGCCAGGCTGTCGGTCTTCAGCGCGACCGGCAGCCGGTACTGCGGCCCGACCAGCCAGGCCGTCGAGCGGACGATCTCCTGCTCGCTGCCGCCCGGACAGGTCACGGTGATCCTGGAAACGGACGCGGTCGATGCGACGTACCAGCTCACCCACCGGGACGCGAGTACGCCGGCCGCCTGAGCCGCGGCGGACCGGTCCTCCAGGGTCGGCCCGCCGAACCGGCAACACCACGCGGGGATGCCCGGCCGGTGCGTCAGCGCCGGCCGGGCGTTCTCGCCGTTCGCGGACCATGATTGAGCTTGTCAAATATTTCCACGTCGCTATATCGTGCCGGTGAAGCGCCGGACCCGGGCGGAGGGTGGTCGGAATGGCAGCCGCAGCGGTACCGGTGGCACATCGGGCGGTCGACGGACGTCGGTTCGTACTCGACGGCTCGCTCGACCTCACCGCGCCGTTCACGTCCGTGGCCGACGTGACGATCGACGGCCGGCTGCACGAGTTCACGGCCGGCGTGAGCGGGCTGGCCGACGACGTCGCCCGGGCGCTCGGCGTCGACCGGTTCGACGAGGAGCTCACCTACCAGGGCGGCTCGCTGCTGACCGCGCGTACCCGGCCGTACGACCCGCAGATCCGGCTGACCGAGGACCGGCTGGTGGCGGTCTGGCGGGGGCGGCGGTACTGCTTCTTGACCGAGCTGTACGGCGCGGCGACCGTCGACCTCCTCGGGGTGCTGCGGAAGCTGCGCGTCGAGGAGCACGACGACGGACTGACCCTGCGCCCGGCCGGCAGGGGCGGCGCCGAGTTCGCCGCGCCGGCGACCGTGCTCAAGGAGGTCCCCGGCCTCGGCCTGCTGGAGATGGCGCCGCTGACCCGACAGCGGGCCGCGCAGCTGCCGTCCTGGCGGGGGCTGCGGACGCAGGCGGGCGAGCTCTTCCGGGACACGCTCTCCGACGGGAAGCCGTACTTCGTCCTGGCCACGGAGGACACCTGGCTCAGTCTGGTGCCGCTGTCCGACACCGACCTGGAGCAGGTGCCCACCCTGGTGAACCAGCTCCGCGTCTCCAGCGCCGGGTAGGCCGGGGTGTCCGCCCTGGTGGCCGGCGTCGCGACGTACACCGTGCTGTTCACCCTGCTCGTCGCCGTCGCCGAACACCTGTCCCGGCCGGCGGCGCTCGCGCGGGCGTTGGCCGCGCACCGGGTGCTGCCCGCGCCGGTCCCGGTCGCCGCCGCGGTGATCGCGGCCGAGGGGCTGCTCGCCGGCGTCGGGCTGGTGGCGGCGCTCGGCGACGGCGGCGCGGTTCTCGTCGCGGTCCTGGTCGGCAGCTTCGCGCTGTTCGGCCTGTACGCCGGCTACGGCCGGCACGTGACGTCGACCGGGCGCACCGGATCGTGCGGGTGCTCCCGGATCGAGCTGCCGATGACCGGCTGGGTGGTGGCGCGGGCGGTGGTCCTCGCCGGGCTGGCCCTGCTCGCGGTGATCCTGTCCGGCTCGGTCGTGCCGCTGCTGGACCGGGCCGACGCCACCCACGCCGTCGTGCTGCTGGCCGCGGCCACCTTCACCGCGCTGCTGTGGCACCTGCCCGCCGCGATGTACGTCCCGCCCGGCGCGGCCGAGCCGGCCGTGGCCGGCCGGCGAGACCGAAGCATGACGGAGAGAGGCGGCGTAGCCGGATGAGCTTCCAGACCAGCGCGCTGATCCTGAGTTGGATCGCGATCCTCCTGCTGGCGCTCGTGGTGTCGGGCCTGGTGCGCCAGGTGCACGCGCTGTCGAGCGGGGCCGTCCAGCGCCGCCCCGAGTCGGTCGGCCTGCGGCCGGGATCGCCCGCCCCCGGACTGGCCCGGTTGGTGCCGGCGCCCACGGCGGTCCCGCTGGTCCTGCTCTTCCTCGACCCGGAGTGCGGGACCTGCGCCGAGGTGCTGGCCGAGGCGGCCGGCCAGGTCGACCCCGCCCGCCTGGAGTTCCGGGTCCTCTACCGGGACGACCCGCCGGCCCACGCGGCGGGACTGCCGATCACCGTGCTCGGCGGGCAGGGGGAGCTGTTCGAGCGCTACGACGTCCTCGTCACCCCGTTCGCCACCGTGGTCGACCGCGCCGGACGGGTGCTCCGCGCCGAGCCGCTCGGGTCCCGCGCGGCCCTGCGCCGCCTGCTCGACGGGCTCGACCGCCCATCCGGCGGCCCGGGACCGGCCGTCGCCACGAATCACCACGGAGGTCAGGTATGACCGCTCTCGACGCCGTGCCCTCGTTGCGCGGAGCCGACCCGGGGACCGGGGCCGCCGTCCGGCGCCTGCCGGCGGACGCCGGCGGCCGCAGCCGGACGGGCTGGGCGCTGTCCCGGCGCACCCTGCTGCAGGCGGGCACCGCGGTGGGGATGGCCGCCCTCAGCGTGTTCCCGGCGGCCCGCCGGGCGTACGCCGACGGCTACACGATCTACGGCAGCTGCCCCACCTACGCCAGCGATCACAACTGCTCGCCCGGGTGCGGTCCGAGCACTATCTTCGCCGACGCCTGCAACACCAGCGGCACGTACACGGGATTCCACAAGGACGACGGCGTCACCTGGATCCTGCGGCCCAACCAGTGCTACGCCGGGACGTACGACGGCTGGCTGTGGCGCTACACGGGGGCGTGCGGCGCCTGCGCCTGCTCGGTCGAGCGCCGCTGCCACGACGGGTACCGGAAGACCAGCTCGGGCTGGGTGAACTCGATCTGCCGGTGGAACACCCAGTGCGGGTGCCTGACCACGGTCAGCTGGCCCACCACCCGGCGGGGCGAGTCCGGGGTGAACGTCTACACCGTGCAGCACCTGCTGACCGCCCGGGGCCACGCGACCGCGATCGACGGGATCTTCGGCAGCGACACGGAGACGAAGGTGAAGAGCTTCCAGACGGCGGCCGGCCTCGCCGCCACCGGCGTCGTGGACGCGACCACCTGGCCGGCGCTCGTGATCGCGGCCCGGTCCGGGAGCACGGGTGACGTCGTCCGGGGCGTGCAGCGCCAACTCAACAAGTACGCCTACAAGCTGACGGTGGACGGGATCTTCGGTCCGGCGACGGAGAGCGCGGCCCGGGACTTCCAACTCCAGAACGGTCTGACGGCCGACGGCATCGTCGGGCGGGACACCTGGCGGACCATGACCGGCGGCGCGGTATGACCCGGACGCCGGCCCCGCCCGCCCGGGCGGTACGCCGTTGGATCACCGATCCGCTCGTGCCGTTCCTGCTGCTCACCGCCGGGGCGCTGGTCGCCGCCGGGTACGGGAGCGCGCTCACCTGGGCGATGATCGGCGGGCTCGCCGGCTACAGCCTCTCCGGCTCGGTTTGAACGCGCAACAGCGCGTACGCGCTGGCCTCGCCCGGGTGGCGAGATCGGGATCGGCAGGGGATCGTCCTCGCCCTGTTCACCGTGGGACTGGTCGCCGGCGGCCTGTTCACCGCGTTGCTGCTGGGGCTGCTCTCCGGCCTGTCCGCGCCCCTGCCCGCCCCGTGGCGGTACGCGGCCGTCGTGGCGGTGGCCGTGCTGGGGCTGCTCCGCGAGGTGGGCCTGGTACCGATCCGGCTGCCGCAGAACGCCCGGCAGATACCGCAGGACGTGCTGCAGCGCAACGTGCGGCGCGGGGCGCTGCAGTTCGGCCTGGAGTTGGGCACCGGACTGCGCACCTACGTCTCGGCGAGCGCGCCGTACGTGCTGGCCGTCGCGCTCCTGCTCGGCGGTCAGCGCCTGCACGTCCCGCTGCTCGCGGGCCTCGGCTTCGGCCTCGGGCGCGCGTTCACCCCGCTGGCCCGCCGCGCCGCCGGCGACGGCGACCGGTGGGACGAAGACCTGCGGGTACGCCTGCGGACGATCACCGTGGCCGCGTGCGCCGTGCTCGTGGTCGCCTTCGGCCTGCTGGCGGTACGGCAGTTCTGACTCCACCGAACCGGCGGGCGGGGGAGCGCGTCCCCCGCCCGCCCGGGCTCAGCGACCGGCCGGCGTGAGCCGGAGGGTGACCACCTGGAACGGGGTCAGCGCGAGGTCGACGGTACGGCCGTCGACCGAGATCGGGGCCAGCGCGGCGATCTCGGCGTTCTGCCGTTCGAGCAGGTCACAGACCTCGACCCGGGCCAGGTCGAAGGAGACGGTCAGGCGGGTGCGGGCGCGCCCGCCGAGCGCCTCGTACAGCCTGACCACGACGTCACCACCGCGGTCGTCGGCCAGCTTCACCGACTCGACCACGACGGCGGGGTCCGCCACCTCGACCAGCGGGGCGACCGGGTTCGCCCCGGTGCGTTCGCGCGGCGGCAGGTTGCTCCGGTAGCCCTCGCGTACCGCGTCGAGGATCTCCGCGCCGCAGACCAGCGCGTACCCGAAGCGGTGCGTGCCCCGGTCGGTGTCCGGGTCGGGGTAGCGGGGACCGCGCAGCAGCGACAGCCGGACCGTGGTGCCCAAGGCGCCGAGCCCGTCCCCGGGCGGGTCGCGGGTCACGTCGTGGCCGTACGTGCCGTCGTTGACCAGCGCGACGCCGTACCCGGGCTCGCCGACGTGCAGCCAGCGGTGGGCGCAGATCTCGAACCGGGCCGCGTCCCAGGACGTGTTGGTGTGGGTGGGCCGCCGGACGTGACCGAACTGGATCTCCGAACTGGAGTGCGCGGCGTGCACGTCGATCGGGAAGGCGACCTTCAGCAGCGTCTCCCGCTGCTGCCAGTCCACCTCCGTCTCGAACCGCAGCACCCGCTCGCCGGCCGCCAGCGACACCGTCTGCACGTACACCGAGTCCCCGTCGTGGCGGGTCACCCGGACCCGGGCCTGCCGGGGGTCGGCCGTGTCGACCATGAGCTTGGTGACCCCGGTCAGGTCGCGGCGCCGGTTGCGGTAGAACTCGTCGATGTCCCAGGCGTCGAACTTGTTCGGCGTGTCCGGGTGCACCTGCAGGACGTTGGCCGCCGCGCCGGCGCGCAGCACGTCACGGCCGGCGACCAGGTCGCGGATCGCCGACACCGTGCCGTCCGCGCCGACGCGCACCCGGAGCAGGCCGTTGTCCAGTACGGTGCCGTCCGGTCCGGTGCGCACCGACACCGGGGGCGCCTCGACGGCACGCTGCACGCCGAGCGCGAGGGCCGGCACCCCGGCCCGTTCGTGCGGCGCGGCGTTGCCGGTCAACGGCACCGACCCGGCCCCGGTCAGCGCGGTCAGCGCCGGGTCGATCAGTGCCTCCAGCCGCTCGGCCAGCCGCGCGTACGTCTGCCGCGCCTCCCGGTGCACCCAGGCGATCGAGCTGCCGGGCAGGATGTCGTGGAACTGCAGCAGCAGCGTCTCCTGCCAGATCGCGTCGAGCTCGTCGTACGGGTACGGGTGCCCGGCGCGCAGCGCCGCCGTCGCGCACCACAGCTCGGCCTCGCGCAGCAGGTGCTCGGTCCGCCGGTTGCCGCGCTTCATGGCCGACTGGCTGGTGTACGTGCCCCGGTGGTACTCGAGGTACATCTCGCCGCTCCACACCGGCGCGTCCGGGTACTCCCGTTCCGCCTCGGCGAAGAACTCGGCGGGCGCGCGGACGCTGACCCGGGGCGAGCCTTCCAGGTCGGCGACCCGGCGGGCCGTCTCGAGCATCTCCCGGGTGGGGCCGCCCCCGCCGTCGCCGTAGCCGAACGGCAGCAGCGACCTGGTGGCGCGGCCGTGTTCGGCGAAGTTGCGCACCCCGTACGCGAGCTCCCGCCCGGACAGCTCGGAGCTGTAGGTGTCGGCCGGCGGGAAGTGCGTGAAGACACGGCTGCCGTCGATGCCCTCCCACCAGAACGTGTGGTGGGGGAACCGGTTGGTCGTGTTCCAGGACATCTTCTGGCTCAGGAACCAGCGGAAACCCGCCAGCCGGGCGAGCTGGGGCAGCGCCGCCGAGTAGCCGAACGAGTCGGGCAGCCAGACCTCCCGGGGCTCGACGCCGAACTCGGCGGCGAAGAACCGCTTGCCCTGGGTGAACTGGCGCACCATCGCCTCGCCGCCCGGCATGTTGGTGTCGGACTCCACCCACATCCCGCCGACCGGCACGAACTGTCCGCTCGCCACCTTCTCCGTGACCCGGCGGTACACCTGCGGGTGGTGCTGGCGCAGCCACGCGTACTGCTGGGCGGAGGAGCAGGCGAAGACCAGTTCCGGGTACTCGTCGGCGAGCGCCACGACGTTGGAGAAGGTCCGCGAGCACTTGCGGATCGTCTCGCGTACCGGCCAGAGCCAGGCCGAGTCGATGTGGGCGTGGCCGACGGCGAAGACCCGGTGGGCGCTGGGCACGGCGGGGGCGGCGAGTACGCCGGCGAGCCGGGATCGCGCGGCGCGGGCGCCGCCGGAGACGTCGGCGACGTCGATTTCGTCGAGCATCAGCTCGAGGGCGCGGTGGATCTGGTGCCGCCGCGGGTCGGCCTCGGCCAACTCGCGGGCCAGCTCGTGCAGTACCCGTACGTCCAGGACGAGTCCGTGCACCTCCTCGTCCAGCACGGCGAGCTCCGCCCGGTCGAGCCGGTAGAGCGGCACGTCGGGCGCCGTCTCCCGGTCCCCGAACGGAGAGACCGCGCCCGTGAACCGGGGGTTGGCGGCGGCCTCGACGTACACCTCGACGCGCTCGCCCCCGGCCGCGCGCCGGGCGATCGGCACGTAGGCCGTCCGCGGCTCGATGCCCTTGATCGGCGCGCCGTCCGCGGTGTACGCCAGCCCCTCGGACCGGAACCCCGGCCCGGCGTTGTCGAAGCCGAGGTCGACGAGGAGCTCGACCCGGTGGCCGCGCATCCGCGCCGGCACCTCGCCGGTGAACCGGAACCAGGTCGTGCTCCAGGCCGGCCCCCACGGCTGGCCCACGGCGAAGGGCGTGTACGTCAGCGCCAACCCCTCCCCGGCCGGTACCGGCTCGCCGGGCAGGTGTGCCGCCTCGACGTGCACCGGCTCGACGTCCCGGTGGATGGCCGGGATGAGCCGTTCGTCGAGCGCTCGTTCGATCCGCTGGGTCAGGCTGGACAGCGACCGGTGCATCCGCGACTCCGCCGGGGCGTGGGAATGTTGCCATATATCAAATCATGTAAAGATCTCTATGTCATCGGGTGCGGGCAGGTGAGGGTGTGGGCGAGGTTCGCCCGGGTCGACGCCCGCCGGGGCTGAATCGGTGCCGCTGCGGGCGCTGTCGCGGGCCCCGGCCCTGGCTCTTCCGTCTCGATCGGCCCGGGTGTTCCGGCGGTGGGAAATCCCAAGCGGTTGTGCGGTTCTGGCGCGCCTGGATTCCTGGCCGCGAACAAACCCATCCACCGGCCTTTGCGAATTGCCGAACTTGCCGGGCGTGGCGGTTTCACAACGAAGCCAATATCTGGTTATTGGTTACGTCTTTCTCGATGTGATTGATGTTGAACACGACCGATGTGTCGACGTGATCGGGACGTATTTTTACCCCCTGTCCCCTTCAGGGAGGTGGGAACGTGTCCCGAAAACTGCCAGGAAGTCTGGCGGTCGTTGTGCTGACCGCCGCGGTCGCTTTCGCCGCGCCCGGCGCGGCGCAGGCCAGATCCGTGCCGGGCGACGGCCCGGTCGTGAGTGCCGTGGCCCAGCTCAGCCCCGAGGTCGCCCGTACGGTGACCGGCACCGGCGTCGAGGCCCGGCAGCGGGCCTTGGCGGAGTACTGGACGCCGGCCCGGATGCGGGCGGCCAAGCCCGAGAGCGAGATCCCCGCCGTGCAGGCGGCGCGCGCGGCCGGGCAGTCCGGGCAGCGCGCCAGCCAGCCGCAGGGGCCGCCTGGCACGATCGCCCCCGCCGCGCCGGCGGCCGAGCCGATTATTGCCGGCTACCCGGTCGGGCATCCGGTTGCCCGCACCACGGGGAAGGTGTTCTTCACGGTCAACGGTGGCAACTACACGTGCATGGGGACCATCGTGAACACCGAGGGCAAGTCAGCGGTGTGGACCGCCGGCCACTGCGTCATCTGGGATGGCCTCTGGGCGACCAACTGGGTGTTCGTGCCCAACTGGAACGGCTCGGCCCCGTACGGCTACTGGTACCCCACCCGACTCTTCACGACCCCGGCCAACGACGTCGGCGCGGCGGTGCTTGCCCGCAACAACGGCTGGCGCATCTGCGACTACCTGGGCGGTCAGGGCATCGCCTGGAATCGCGGGCTCCCCGCGGACGTGTACGTCTTTGGGTATTACGCTTCGGAACTCGTCGCCGGGCGCAGCCCCGCCTACGGCAATGGGAGCGACTACTACCTGGTCGTCTCCATGCCTCCTGGCACTTTCCTCGGCCCCTGGTTGATCGAGTTCGACGGCAACTGGGGATTGCTCAACGGGTACAGCGTCGCCAGGTCCGGCAGTTGCCCCCAGTGCGTCTACTCGCCGTACTACGGCAACCAGGTGGCGAACCTGTACAACGCGATCCGCTACCTCTCCAGCTGACCACCGACCTCGATGGGTGCCAGGCTCGACCTGGCACCCGCCACCCCTGACGACGCGACGCCCGCACTCGGAGGCCACCGGCAGGAGACCCGGGGCCGGCCGAGCGGCTCAGCGGCGACGGACCAGGACGACATGGTCGACGAGGGTGCCCGTCTCACCGTCCGGGCCGGTGCCCGCCCGGTGCGCGGCCCCGAGCCGTTCGGTGTGCCAGCCGTCGGGGTCGAGGTCGAGCGCGGCCAGGATCTCCTCCGGGCTGGCGAAACGGGCGTGCGGGTGGCTCTCCCGGGCCCACGGCGGCGGCGCGCCGTGCTCCACGACCAGGAGCCGGCCGCCCGGCGCGACGGCCCGCGCCGCCGAGCGCAGCACCGCGTCCCGGGGCAGCTCCAGCGGGGACTGGAGGAACTGCGCCGAGACCAGGTCGTACCGGCCCGCCGGGAAGGTCCGGGTCAGGTCGTGCCGGGCCGTGGTGATCCGGGACGCCACGCCGGCCCGGGCCGCCTCGACGGTGAGCCGGCCCAGGGCGGTGGCCGAGACGTCCACGGCGGTCACCCGCCAGCCCCGGCCGGCGAGCCAGATCGCGTCGCCGCCCTCGCCGCAGCCCAGGTCGAGCGCGGTGCCGGGCGGCAGTTGGTCCGCCACCTCGGCCAGGACGGCGTTCGCCCGGCCGCTCCACACCCGGTCGCGCCGTTGGTACAGCTCGTCCCAGAACCGGGCGGTGCCCGCGTCCACCGCCGGGTCCGCCGGGTACGCCCCGTGCTCGGTCATCGTCTCCCTCTCCGTCGGGCGGACGGCCGCCGCCCCGACCCGGCGATGGTGCGCGGCCGGGGCGCCAGGCGGCAAGAATCTTTGCCGGTTCGGCAAAACGGGGAACGGGTGATGGTCGCCGAGGAGCCGGCGGGCCGCGTCGGCGTCCGGTGGGATGAGGGCCGGCGGGCCCGAAGGCGTCGCGGGCCCCGGTCAGCGCCGCGCCGACCGGGGCCCCTCTCGCGTCGTCAGGCGACGTCGAACCGGTCCAGGTTCATGACCTTGACCCACGCCGCGACGAAGTCGCGGACGAACTTCTTCTGCCCGTCGCGGCTGGCGTAGACCTCCGAGATGGCCCGGAGCTGAGAGTTCGCGCCGAAGACGAGGTCGACGGCGGTGGCGGTCCACCTGACCTCGCCCGTGGCGCGATCCCGACCCTCGTACACGTTCTCGGCCGAGCTGGACGGCTTCCACTCCGTGCCGGTGTCGAGCAGGTTGACGAAGAAGTCGTTCGTCAACGTCCCGGGCCGGTCGGTGAGGACGCCGTGCCGTGCCCGCCCCGCGTTGGCGTCCAGGACCCGCATGCCGCCGACGAGCACCGTCATCTCGGGAGCGGTCAGCGTCAGCAGGTTGGCCCGGTCCAGCAGCAGGGTTTCCGGCGGCAGCTTCTGCCCGGCGCGCAGGTAGTTGCGGAAGCCGTCCGCCCTCGGTTCGAGCACGGCGAACGACGCCACGTCGGTCTGCTCCTGCGAGGCGTCGGTGCGCCCCGGCGTGAACGGGACCGTGACGTCGTGCCCGGCGCTCCTGGCCGCCTGCTCGACGGCGGCGCACCCGGCCAGGACGATCAGGTCGGCGAGCGAGACCCGCTTCCCGCCGGGCTGTGCGCTGTCGAACTCCCGCTGGACGTCCTGCAACGTCCGCAGCACCGTGGCCAGTTCGGCCGGGTCGTTGACCTCCCAGCTCCGCTGCGGCTCGAGGCGGATCCGCGCCCCGTTGGCCCCGCCGCGCATGTCGGTGCCGCGGAAGCTCGCCGCCGCCGCCCAGGCGGTCCGGGCCAGCTGGGAGACGGACAGCCCCGATGCGAGGAGCCTGTCCTTGAGGGCGGCGACGTCGTCGTGGGCGATCAGCTCGTGATCGACCGCCGGGACGGGGTCCTGCCACAGTTGCGGCTCCGGCACCCACGGCCCGAGGTAGCGCGAGACGGGCCCCATGTCGCGGTGCAACAGCTTGTACCACGCCTTGGCGAACGCGTCCGCGAGCTGGTCCGGGTGCTCCAGGAACCGCCGGGAGATCTTCTCGTAGACCGGGTCGACGCGCAGCGCGAGGTCGGTCGTGGCCATCATCGGGGCGTGCCGGACCGAGGGGTCGTGGGCGTCGGGCACGGCGTCCGTGCCGGCGCCGTCCTTCGGCTTCCACTGCTTGGCGCCGGCCGGGCTCTCGGTGAGTTCCCACTCGTAGCCGAAGAGGGTCTCGAAGAAGCTGTTGTCCCACGTGGTCGGGGTGGGGGTCCACGCACCCTCGAGCCCGCTGGTGATCGTGTCCCGGCCCTTGCCGCTGCCGAAGCTGTTCCGCCAGCCGAGGCCCTGGCTCTCGACGGGAGCACCCTCGGGCTCGGGGCCGACGTACTCGGCCGGGGCGGCGCCGTGGGTCTTGCCGAAGGTGTGACCGCCGGCGATCAGCGCGACCGTCTCCTCGTCGTTCATCGCCATCCGGCCGAAGGTCTCCCGAATGTCCCGGGCGGCGGCCAGCGGGTCGGGGGTGCCGTTGGGGCCCTCCGGATTCACGTAGATGAGGCCCATCTGCACGGCACCGAGAGGGCCGGCGAGCTCCCGGTCGCCGCTGTACCGCTCGTCGCCGAGCCACGTGTCCTCGGGCCCCCAGAAGATCTCCTCGGGCTCCCAGACGTCCTCCCGTCCGAAGCCGAAGCCGAAGGTCTTGAAGCCCATCGACTCCAGGGCGACGTTGCCGGCGAGGACCAGCAGGTCGGCCCAGGAGACCTTGCGGCCGTACTTCTGCTTGACCGGCCACAGCAACCGACGGGCCTTGTCGAGGTTCGCGTTGTCGGGCCAACTGTTGAGGGGGGCGAAGCGCTGGGCGCCGTCGCCGGCACCGCCGCGGCCGTCCTCGATGCGGTACGTGCCGGCCGCGTGCCAGCTCATCCGGATGAAGAGCGGGCCGTAGTGGCCGTAGTCGGCCGGCCACCAGTCCTGCGAGGTCGTCATCACCGCGAGGAGGTCCCGCTTGAGCTCCGCCACGTCGAGGCTCCTGAACTCCTCGGCGTAGTCGAAGTCCTCGCCCATCGGATTGGCCCGTGGTGAATGTTGGTGCAGGACCTGCAGGTTCAGCTGGTTCGGCCACCAGTCCTGGTTCGTCCTGGGCCGATGCGGGGCCGGGGTGGGGGATGGGATTGCCGGGTTCTCGCTCTCGCTGCCGCGCTCAGGCACGTCGGTCCCTCTCCTGTCTCGATTCCTCGTTCTGCTCCTGGTTGCCGGTGCCCGGACGTATCCGGGACAAACGCCCCAGGCGACCCCGGCCTCGTCGATCGAGAAGTCCTGGTGGTCGGACGCGGTCAGGCACGGAGTCTCGCCGACGGATGCGCGTGCGCCGTGGCCAGCACCGCGAGCCGCGGACGGGTGACGCGGAGCGCGGCCCCGCGCGGCATGCGCTCGAAGTCCGGTGTCGTGCGCAGTATGCACCACATTCTTCTTGAATGCATCAAAAGCGGCGGTGCGTCGAGGGCGGTGAGTGGCGGGATCGCCCGACGTGGGGGCGCCGCCATGCCGAAGATATTTTTCGATATTTATCGCCGTCGCGGTAATGTCCTTCCGCGTCGGCCGCGGTCACGCCGACGTGACGTCCAGGAAGGGATTACCCATGCCGAGTGGAAGACGATGGTTGGCCCGCGGCGCGGCGGCTCTGGCCAGTGCGGCCGCGCTGGTGGTCAGCCTGCTGCCGGCGACCCCCGCCGTCGCCGCGAACACGGCCTTCAGGGCGGCGACGCTGAACATCTACACCGGCCTCAGCCAGGCCGACTTCGTCTCGGACCTGCAACTGATCACGTCTCAGCCGCTCTCGGCCCAGTCGGGCAACGATCCGAGTACGGAGCCGAGGGCCGTCCACGGTCCCGAGGCGGTGTCGCCCTGGTACGCCGGGGCCCGGCCGCCCGTGGCGAACACGAAGACCGGCGACTCCGCCGGAGCCGGTGGGCGGGACGCCGCGGCGGCCGGCGCCGGCGCGACCACCACCGGCGGGGTGACCGGGCCGCTCTGCGCCGCGCTGCCCTCCGGCACCGACCCGGGTAACCCGGAGTCCCTGACCGGCGAACCGGCCGACGTGGCGCTCCAGTGGCTTCCCGTGCTGACCAGGTTCGAGGCGGCCGTACGGGCGGCGGGCCTGTCGGCCGAGCTGCGCGACGCGCGGGGGATCACCGTGCTGGCGCCGACCGACGACGCGTTTGGCCGGAAGTTCTCCGAGGACAACCTGGACGAGCTGATGATCCACCGCAGGGACGAGCTGCGCGGGCTGGTCCGGGCGCACCTGGTGGCGGGCTCGCGCTCGCTGGCCGAGCTGGTCGCGGCCGGCACCGTCACCACGCTGGACGGCACCCGGGTCACGGTGACCCGGGCGGGATCGGCGGCGCGGCTCGGCCCCGGGGCGGAGACCCTCTGCGCCGACTACCGGGTCGCGGGCGGCCAGGTGCACATCATCAACGCCGTGCTCGGCGATTTGCCGACGACCGCCGGTCAGGGCGACCCGGCCCACTGACCCGTCGTGAACCTGACCGGGCGGCGGTCGGAGCCTGTGCGACGATCGTCGGGCGTGGTGCCGATCGGCCCGTCCGCCGGTCTGCTCGACGCGTCGGTGGCCCGCAGGAGGCCAGCTCGCCCCGTACCCCTTGGAGAGCACGATGTCCCCTTCCCCGGCCCGGGTGTTCGCCGCGCTGCACGCGGTGCGACCGCCCGACGAGGCGTCCCCGGTCATGGACAGGGCGGTCGTGATCGGCGGCAGTGTCGCCGGGTTGCTGGCCGCCCGGGTGCTGTCCGACCACGCGGAGAGCGTCGTCATCGTCGAACGCGACGACCTGCGGGGAGCCGGCGAGCGGCCCGGTGTGCCGCAGGGGACGCAGCTGCACGCGCTGCTGCCCGGCGGCCTCCTGCAGCTCGAGCACCTGTTTCCGGGATTCCGTGCCCGGGCCGTGGCCCGAGGGGCCGTCGAGGCGCCGCCCGCGACCAGGCGGAACTATCTCGACGGCCGCCTGAAGGTCGTCGTGCCCGACGACGCCGACAGCCTGGCGGGCACCCGGCCGCTGCTGGAGGGGCTGATCCGCGAGCAGGTGCTGCGCCTGCCCAACGTGAAGACGGTCACCGCGCGCGCCACGGGGCTCGTGTTCGACGGCGCCGCGACCACCGGGGTCCGCCTGGACGTCGACGGGGCGCCCGGCGTCGAGAGCGGCGATCTCGTGGTGGACGCCATGGGACGGTCGAGCCGGCTGTCCGAGTGGCTGGAGCAGGCCGGCTGGGATCAGCCCGTCACGCGGCGGATGACGGTGAACCTCAACTACGCCACGGCCCTGTTCCGGCGTCGGGAGACGAACCCCGGTCTCACGATCGCGCTGGCGCTGAACAGCCCCCGGATGCCGTCGGACGTCGCCGGTGCCGCGTTCTTCGCCGTCGAGGGTGGCCGGTGGATGGCCATGATGGCCGGTCACGGGGACAACCGCCCGGGGCGCACCGCCGAGGATTTCGTCCGCCGGCTGCGGGAGCAGTTCCCCCCGGAGTTCGGCGAGGTCGCCGGCAACGAGCTGCTCGGCGACGTCCGGACCTACCGCCACGCCGACAGCCGGCGGCGGGACTACCACGCGGTGCGGCGGTTCCCGGCCGGTCTCGTCAGCGTCGGTGACGCGGTCGCCTCGTTCAACCCCGTGTACGGGCAGGGGATGACGGCCGCCGCCCTGCACGCGGCCTGCCTGTCGACGTACCTGCGGTCGGGGCCGGATCTGGGCCTGCCGGCGCACCGGTTCCTCGCCCTGCAGAAGGTCGTGGTCGACGCCGCCTGGTCGACGTCGACCTCGGCCGACCTGGCTCTGCCGCACGTCGACGGGCCCTACCCGCGCGGGTACCGGTTCTCCAGTTGGGTCAGCCGGCAGATCGTCACGGCGACCGTCACGGACGTCGCGATCGCCCGGCGGTTCAGCGCGGTCGTCTCCATGCGGGAACACCCGAGGTCGCTGGCCACGCCCGGGGTGATCCTGGGCGCCCTGCGGGCCAACCGGGGTGCGCGCCGATCGGGCGGCGGCGGGCGATCCTGACGGGCGGCAGTCCGGTCCCGCCGGCCGCAGTGTCCGATGTGGAGTGGGGTCACCCCGGCCCGCGTGATCCTGTTAGGCTCCAACCCCGCCGGCTCAAGAGATCGAGAGTGACAACGGGGTGAGATGAGCGGCGTCCACAACAACGGTCAACCTCTCGCGCCGGCGCAGTTGCGGAGCGCCGCGGCGGACCTGCGGGCGGTGATCCAGGAATCGGTCGTCACGGTCACGTCGCCGGAGCACGCCGTCACCGTGACGGTCGGCCCCGGGAACGCGGTCATGGAGCTTCTCCTCAGCCAGCGTGCCTTCCGCTACGACGGCGACACCCTCGGCGCCGTCATCGTCGAGACGATCCGCGAGGCGGGCCGGCAGGTCGACGAGGCCCTGGCCGAGCGGGCCCGGGAGCTGACCCGGGGACGGGTGGACGTGGCCGGGCTGCTCGGCGGCGTGCTCCCGGAGCCGCCGGCCGCTCGCACCGGAGGTGTCCCCGGCGCCAGCTCCGGCGGCACCGCCGACGACCCCGGGTCGGAGCCGCTCACGGCCCTGGAGGCCGAGACCGAGGAGAAGGTGCGGCGGCTCGCCGAGGAGGCCGATCGGCAGGTCGCGGCGTACGCGGAGGCGCAGGCCGAGCTGCGGGAGATCACCGCGACCGCCGTCTCCCCGTACGGCGGAATCGCCGCCACGGTCGCGGCGGGCGGGGTGCTCCAGGGGATCCAGATCGACGACGAGATGCTGGGCCACGGGGCGAACACCCTCGGCGCCCTCGTCCTCTCCACGATCCAGCAGGCGACCGCGCAGGCGGCGATGCTGGTGGCGGAGCGGGTGCAGCGGCTGACCGGGCCGCGGCTGGACATCCAGGAGATGGTGGCCTCGTACCTGCCGGCGGAGCTGCGCGACGAGTCGCCGGGGGCGAGCCGACATGGGTGACTTCCAGGTCGATCCGGAGGAGATCATCACCTGCCGGAACCGGCTCGCCGACATCCACCGGAAGGCGACGGACATCCTCACCCTCGCCGAGGACGCCAACCCCGAGTGGTACATCTGGGGCCTGATCGGCGCCCCGGCCGCCGCGGTCTACTGGGCGTACGCGGACGACATCTACCAGCACCTGGCGCTGATGGGCGAGGTGTTGCAGGACCGGGTCGAGGCGCTCGACTGCACGGCGCAGGCGTACAAGCAGAACGAAGAGCAGATCGCCAAGGCGCTCAAGGCGATCCAGGACCTGCTGGACTGAGTGGGAGGCGTGACCGACGAGATCGATCTGAAGGACAGCGACGTCCGCAACGACGTCGACACCAGCGAGTCGACCCACCACGGCGTGGGGGTGAACACGAGTTGGGACGGGTACGGCGGGTCCGGCTCGGTGAGCGTCGGCGGGTACGACGTGCTGCGCTTCGACCCGGTGAAGGACGTTCCCGGCCTGAGCGGAATCCCCACCGCCATCTCGGCGGGGGCGAAGTGGAACAGCGGCGACGGCGACTGGGGCGAGCTGTTCAACATCGCCGGCGCCGCCGGCGACCTGGGCGTGAACGTGCTCGTCTACGCCGCCGACCCGCTCAACTTCCTCATCTCCGCGGGGCTGACCTTCCTCATCGACGTCGTCCAGCCGCTGGAAGACCTGCTCGGCCTGGTCACCGGGAACGCCGAGCGGATGGAAGGCGAGATCGCCAAGTGGGAGCGGGTGGGCAACGCCCTGGAACCGCTGGCCGACGAGATCCGCGAGGCGGCGAACGCGGGCCTGATCGGGTGGCAGGGCAAGGCGGCCGACGCGGCGAAGCAGCGGTTCGAGGAGTTCGCCGACGGCGTCGCCGGGATCGGGAACGACGTCAAACAGCTGGTAATGATCATGAACATCGCCAAGCTGGTCATGGAGGTGGCGCAGGCGTTCGTCATCGGCCTGATCGCCACGTTCGTGGAGTGGCTCGTCTTCACCTGGACGGCCGCGTTGGCCACCGCCGCACCCACCATGGGTGCCTCGACCGCCGCCGCCGGGGCCGCGACGACCGTCCAGGCCGGCGTCGCGATGAGCCGGGGGGCCGCGTTCCTCACCCGCGTGCTGGCGATCCTCAGGCGGCTGCGGGCCGTCCTGACGCGGATGCACCCGCGGATCATGCGCCGCGTACAGGCCTCCTTCCAGCGGCGCAGTCCCAACGGGCGCTTCGCCCCGGGCTGGCAGGGCTCCGGCCCGGCCCTCGTAAACTCGGCCAAGGACTGGCGGACGTGGATGGGCCCGCTGGACAAGCTGCTCACCACGAGCGGCAACGAAGGCAAACGGATCAACGACTACGCCACCGACGACAACGAGCTCTCCGACGAGGAGATGGACCGCAACCTTGACCCCAACCGATGACGCGGCCAGGGCCGACCTCGCCCACCCGCAGAGCGCGTACCGGGTGCTGCCGTACGATCCGCAGGCCCCGCCGCCCGACCTGCCGGCGGGGCACGGCGGCATCGCCGTGCACGCCTGGTGTCCGCCGGCGGCGGAGCGGCACACCCTCGCGCCGATGGTGGGTGTGGACGGGGAGCCGGCGACGTACGGCTGGGGCCACGCGCTGATCGTGGTGCCGGCCGGTGAGCGGCTGGTCGAGGTCCAGTACATCGAGCCGCAGCAGAGCACCATGGTCACCGTCGAGGAGGGCGCGATCGTGCTGGTGGAGTACGCCGCGTCGTACGACGCGGTGACGCCCGGTTCCCTCGGCGCCCCCGGCCAGCGACCGCGCGGCACACCGATGCCGCTGCCGGCGGCGATCGCCGCCGCCATGGGCGTGGCGTCGCTCGGCTGTCTCGCCGCGCAGCTGCCCTTCATCCTCCTCGGCGACCACCTGATGTTGGCGCTGGTGCTCGGCCCGGTGGTCGGGGTCGGCGCGGGCGCGCTCTTCTTGGTGCGGTGGCGGCGCAGGGCGTTACGGGGGCGGCGATGACGGAGGCTCCGGTTTTCCTCGGCGCCGCGGCCGACGCGCCGCAGCCACCGGCCGGCTTCGGCGCGGTGGTGGCCACGTTCCACTTCACCAGCCACGTCGAGCTGTACCGGTCGGGAATGCTCGTCAACGACCGCCCCAACTACGACATCTGGGTTCCCCCGCCGCTGCTGTACGTCGACGGGCAGCAGGTGCGGGCGAGCTGGTCGAGGTGGTGGTATCCGCTGCGCCCAGGTGCCCACGACGTCGAGGTGCGCCAGCCGGCCACGGCGCGCCGGCGGGTGGAGGTCGCCGCCGGTGGACTGGTGCGGCTGGAGTACCGGGCATCGATCATGATCCGTAAGGATCACACCGACACCCAGGTGCTCCAGTGGCACAACACGGCGAAGCTGCGCTAACGGGGAGCGCGGGTGTCTCGCCCACCTCCGCCGGCCTCGCGATGGGGGCTTCCTCCATTGACGGCGGTGAAGGTGTGCTCCTATGGTCTCCGGGGCTGGAGCGAAATTCGTGGATCTCTCCGGAGGACGTGTCATGCGACGAACCGCAATCATCGCCGTTCCCATCGTGCTCGCCGCGGTGCTCGTTGCCCCGCCCGCCCACGCGGCCACCGCCCTTCCGGTGGCCGGCGTGACGGCCAGCAGCCACGACGGCAACGTGCCCGCCAACACGCTCGACGGTGACTTCTCCACCCGCTGGTCGGCCGAGGGCGACGGCTCGTGGATCCGCTTCGACCTGGGCGCGAGCACCCAGGTCGGCTCCGTCGGCATCGCCTGGCACAGCGGCGACACGCGCATCGAGACCTTCGAGGTCCAGGCCTCCACCGACGCCAGCTCGTGGACCACCGTCGTCTCCCGGCGGCAGAGCAGCGGCAGCACGCTGCAGATCGAGACGTACGACTTCGCCGACCGCACCGCCCGCTACGTCCGCGTCGTCGGGTACGGCAACACCTACAACGACTGGAACAGCATCACCGAGGCCCGGATCTACGGCCCCGACGGAAGCAGCGGCACCTGTTCCGTCCCGGCCGACGTGCTCGACCTCACCAACTGGAAGATCACCCTGCCGACCGGCTCCTCGGGAAGCCCCACCGAGGTCAAGCAGCCGACGCTCGACTCGTACCAGACCTCTCCGTGGTTCGTGACGGCGGACTCCTGCCGCGCCGTCCAGTTCCGCGCCGCCGTCAACGGCGTCACCACCAGCGGCTCGAGCTATCCGCGCTCCGAGCTGCGGGAGATGACCAGCAACGGTACGGCCAACGCCAGCTGGTCCTCGACGTCCGGCACCCACACCCTCGTCGTGGACGGCGCGTTCATGGCCCTGCCCGCGGTCAAGCCGCACCTGGTGATCGCCCAGATCCACGACGGCAGTGACGACGTGACCGTCTTCCGGCTCGAGGGCTCCAGCCTCTACGTCACCAACGGCGACACGACCCACCACAAGCTGGTCACCAGCAGCTACCAGCTCGGCACCCGCTTCCAGGCGAAGTTCGTGGTCAGCGGCGGGCAGGTGAAGGCGTACTACAACGGCGTCCTGCAGACCACCATCAGCAGGAGCTTCTCGGGCGCCTACTTCAAGGCGGGCGCCTACACCCAGGCCAACTGCACCAACTCCTCGCCCTGCAGCAGCACCAACTACGGCGAGACGCGTCTGTACGACGTGACGGTGACCCACTCCTGACACCGGCGCCACCGGCACGTCGGCTCGCCCGGCGGGGGGCACGGGAACCCGGCCCCCGCCGGAGCGCCGCAGGTCGACGCCGGGTGCGGCGGCCAGCAGCCAGGCCGCCCCGGCGACCGTGACCGACGGGCTCAGGCGGCGCGGATCAGGTCGAGCGCCAGCGCCGCCGTCCAGCTGAATCCGTCGGTGCCGTGTCCGGTGTCGGCCAGCGGGTCGAAGTACTCGCGGAATCCGGCCTCGCGCACCCGGCGCAGGAGCCGGTCGCGCAGATCCTCGGCCAGGGCCGTCTCGCCGTGCAGACGCAGTCCGTGCCAGAACAGCCAGCTCGTGTTGACCCAGCCCGGCCCGCGCCAGTAGCGGCCCGGCTGGTGGTCGGGTGCGGCCAGGTCGTACGAGGGCAGCGGACACGCCTCGCGCAGCCGGAAGCGGCCGCCCAGCGCGGTGGCGACAAGTTCGCGGGCCACCGGCAGCCCCGGCACGACCATCGGCATCAGGCCGGCGATCGTCCAGGACCGGACGAGTTGGCCGGTGTGCACGTCCCGGGGGAAGAACATGCCGGCGGCGGAGTCGTACAGCCGGGACATCAGCGCGGCGGTGAGCCGGTCGGCGGTGGCGCGGTGCGGTGCCGGGTCGCGGCCGATCGCCGCGGCGATGTCGGCGAGGGCGTGCTCGCCGGCGATCAGCAGCGCGTTGTACAGCGGATCCTCGATCGCGAAGGCGTGCACGTCGGGGGAGTCGGCGTACCCGGCGTCGCGGTAGTCGCCGGCCAGCCGGATGTAGCGGCCGTAGTCGAGGTCGGTGGGCCGCTCGGCCGCCGCCGCGTGCGCCAGGTCGCGCCGGGTGAACGAGCCGGGCGGCACCGGCGTGATCCGCGACAGGGGGCTGTCCCAGGCCGGGCTGTTGTCCATCCCGGACTCCCAGGGATGCACGATCGAGGCGAGGCCGGCGCCGCCCAGGTCGCGCCGGTCGAGCAGGTAGCGGTGCCAGCGGGCGAGCCTCGGGTAGAGCCGCGGCAGGAAGCCGCGCGCATGCGCGACCGCCGGGTCGGCGCGGTACGTCGCCCAGGCAGCGAGGGCGTGCGCGGGCGGCTGCACGATCCCGGACGTGGGCACGGCCGGGGCGCCCGGCGCCGCCCCGGAGCGCCAGAACGCCGGCCCGGGAAAGTACGCGTCGACCGGTACCTGCGGGTCGAAGACGATGTGCGGTACGCGGCCGTCGCGCCACTGGGCGCCGAACAGCGACTCGAGTTCCCGCTGGGCGCGGACGGGGGACAGGTGGCGCAGCCCGATGGCGATGAACGCCGAGTCCCAGCTCCACTGGTGCGGGTAGAGGTGCCTGGCCGGGACGGTGGCGCGCAGCCTCCAGTTCGTCACCAGCACCCGGCGGGCGGCCCGGTCGAGGTCGGGGTGGTCGGCCGCCGGTGCGCGGGCGGGCGGCTCGACGGTGGGCGCGAGGGTCACGCCGGGACGCCCGCGGCGTGGCGGCGCAGGAAGCCGGGGATGGTGGCGACGGCCGTTTCCGGTTCGCCGCGCAGCCGGCACTCGACGGCAAGATACCCGTCGTAGCCGATCGCGTCGAGCGTGCCGAGCAGCGCCGCCCAGTCCAGGTGGCCGGCGCCGGGCTGGAACCGGTTGGAGTCGCTGACCTGCACGTGTCCGAGGTGGGCGGCGGCCGCCACCAGCGCGGAGGTGGGCTCGTCCTCCTCGATGTTCATGTGGTAGGTGTCGGCGAGCACCTTGACCGAGGGGAGCCCGACGGCCTCGATCAGGTCGATCGCCTGCTCGACCCGGTTGACCATGTGGTCCTCGTAGCGGTTGAGCGGTTCGAGGGCCAGCATCACTCCCTCCCGGGCGGCGTGCGCGCCGAGTTCGGTCAGTCCCTCGAGGAGCACGGCGCGATCGTCCTGTTCGCTGCGGGGCGGCTCGAACGGGGGCAGCCGGCGGGAGAACATGCCGTAGGAGGCGGGGGTGCAGGCGACGGCGCCGGGCCCGCCGATCTCGGCGATGACCGACAGCTGGGACTTCAGCTGGGCGATGGCGTCGCGGCGCAGGTCCGCGTCGAACGCGCCGAAGAAGTGCAGCATCTCCACGCACACCGACGGCATGGGTACGCCGTCGCGGGCGGCGCGGCGCAGCTCGGGCAGCCGGTCGCGGAAGGCGAAGTCGCCCCGGCCGCGTACCTCGATCGCGTCGTAGCCCGCGCGCTGCGCGAACTCCCACTTGTTCTGGAGCGTCGCGCCGGGCAGCAGCTGTTCCTGGCAGGAAATCTTGATCATGAGAACTTCAACACCACCTGAAGTGCCTCTTCGGGCCGCTGGTCGAGCATCTGGAACGCCTCCGCCGCCTGCTCCACGGGGATGACGTGGGTGACCAGCCCGACCGGGTCGATCCTGCCGGCGAGGGCGAGCTGGAGGAACGTGTGGTTGAGCCGGGCCTGGTCCCACCGGCCGGCCAGCTGTGGGGGCACCCCGCTGATCTGGGAGGAGACGAGCCGTACCCGGTTGTGGTGGAACTCGTCGCCGAGCCGCAGGCCGGCCCCCTCGCCCTGGTAGAAGCCGGAGGAGACGACCCGGCCGTCGACGGTGACGGAGCGGATCGCCTCGTGCAGGGCCCGGTAGGAGCCGCTGATCTCGATGGCGACGTCGGCGCCGCGGCCGTCGGTGAGCCGGCGCAGTTCGGCGGCCGCGGCCTCCTCGGCGGCGTTCACCGTCGCCTCCGCCCCGAACTCGCGCGCCTTGGCCAGCCGGGCCGGCAGGGTGTCGACGGCGACCGCGGTGGCGCCGCTGAGCTGCACCAGCCGGGTGGTGAGCAGGCCGAGCACGCCCTGGCCGAAGACGGCGACGACCTCGCCGAGATGGATGTCGGCGGCGAGCACGGCGTTGAGCGCGACCGCGCCGACGCGGGCGAAGGTCGCGGCGACCGGGTCGAGGCCGTCGGGCACCACGCAGCCGCGCAGCCGATCGGCCTGCAGGACGGCCTCGCCGCGGTGTCCCCAGATGCCCCACACCTGCTGGCCGACGGCCGGGATCGCCGGGTCCCCGGCGACGTCGGGCGCGACCTCGACGACTTCGCCGACCTCGGAGTAGCCGAGTCCGGCGATCGGGTAGTTCAGGCCGCTGGTGCCGTCCACGAACAGCCGCAGGGCCGGGTCCCAGGTCCTGTTCAGGTAGGGGTTGGTGCCCCGGTAGGCCGTCAGTTCGGTGCCGGCGGAGATGCCGGAGAAGCTCGTGCGGACCCGGATCTGGCCAGGGCCGAGCTCGGTGGGGGACTGTTCGATCACCTCGACGTGACGCGGCGAGGTGAACTGGACTATCTGGGACACTCTGGCCTTCAAGGGATGGGTAGGGGTGCGAAAGGTGACGAGCGTTGATCGAACATGTTACCTATTTATGTCTTGCAATCAAGCATAAGTCTTGCTGAGATCTGCCCGTAACGACTTCAGAGTGCAAAGTCATCGACACATCTCGGAGGGACGTTTCGTGAAGACCAATCACGCCCGCAGTCGACGCTGGCTCGCCGGCGGTGTCGTGGCAGGCCTGCTGGCCGTGCCGGGCCTGGCCGGGTGCGGCGACGACGGGGGCGGCGGCGAGGGCGACGGCACCCTGACCGTGTGGAGCCTGGAGAACCAGACCGACCGCGTGCAGGCGACCCAGGCCATCGCCGACAGGTTCACCTCGCAGACCGGGGTCAAGGTCAAGATCGTCGCCACCGACGAGAACCAGTTCACCAGCCTCATCACCTCCGCCGCGGCGGCCGGCACGCTGCCCGACGTGGTCGGCGCGCTGCCGCTGGCCTCCGTGGCGCAGATGGCCTCCAACGACCTGCTCGACACCGACGCGGCCAAGTCCGTCGTCGACGGGCTCGGCCGCGACACGTTCTCCCCACGGGCGCTGGAACTGGTCAGCCAGAACGGCAAGCAGCTCGCCGTGCCCTCCGACGGCTGGGCGCAGCTGCTGTTCTACCGCAAGGACCTGTTCGACAAGGCCGGCCTGCCGGCGCCGGACACCTTCGACAAGATCCGCCAGGCGGCGCAGAAGCTGAACACCGGCGGGATGGCCGGCGTGACGATCGCGACGGTGTCCAACGACGCGTTCACCGCGCAGACCTTCGAGAACTTCGCCCTCGGCAACGGCTGCCAGCTCGTCGACGACGCGAAGAACGTCACCCTCGACTCGCCGCAGTGCGTCGAGACCTTCCAGCTCTACGGCGACCTGGTGAAGAACTGGTCGGTGCCGGGCGCGCAGGACGTCGACACCACCCGGGCCACCTACCGATTTGAGGCGAGAGGGCTGCCGTCTTCAGGCGGCAGGTGAATCGCTGCCCTGATGCTGCTCTGTTAGTTACGTGCCGTGTGTATACTAAATTCGTGGCCGAATATCAGACGAACCGTGGGGCGGCGTACAGCCTCGGATACCACGTGGTGTGGTGCCCGAAGTACCGCCGCCCCGTGCTCGTCGGCCCAGTCGCCGAACGTCTGCGGGACCTGATCGGACAGAAGTGTGACGAGCATGGCTGGTCGATCGTGGCGCTGGAAGTCATGCCCGACCACGTGCACTTGTTCGTCCGGGCCGACCCGAACGCTTCGCCGTCGTACATCGCGAACCAGTTCAAGGGCTTCACCTCGCGGGTGCTTCGTGACGAGTTCTCTCACCTGCGCAGCCGGCTGCCAACCCTGTGGTCCCGGTCGTACTTTGTGTCGTCGGTCGGCAACGTGTCCGCCGTAACCATCCAGAAGTACATCGAAACCCAGTGGGAGCGGCCGTGGAGGAAGAGAGGCGCGTCGTGAAGATCAACCACGGATACGTACGTCGTCTCGCCCCCACTGCGGAGCAGGCCGCCGCACTCGACATTCAGGGCCACGCGGCCCGTGCAATGTGGAACCTGCTGCACGAGTGGTGGACGTGGGGCGGCGGACGCGACCGACGCCCCACTCTGAAGCAGGCCGATGAAGCGATCCGGCAGGCACGCAAGGACATCCCGTGGCTCGCGGACCTGCCCGCGCAAGCCGCACAGCAGGTGTTGAAAACGTACGTGCGGGCGTGGAGAAACTGCTGGGAAGGCCGGGCGTCCGCACCGGAGTTCAAAGCCCGCCTGTGGTCACGCATGTCCGTTGACGTGCCGCAGGGACGAGACCTCGCGATCACCCGCCTGTCCCGCCGCGTCGGTCAGGTGCGCATCCCGAAAGTCGGCGTGGTCCGGTTCCGCTGGTCCGGGCCGATCCCCGGCGTCGGCCGTGAACCCGGCCGCACCACCGGCGCCCGGCTCGTCAAGGACGCGCTCGGCTGGCACCTCGTGTTCCGTACCGAAGTGGAGGTGGGGACACCAGCGCAGCACCAGGGGCCCGCCGTCGGGATCGACCGGGGCGTCAACGTCGCCCTGGCCC
>NZ_JBDPMC010000080.1:0-27319 GCF_039871625.1 Micromonospora sp. B11E3
GGTTATCAAAACCATCGCCCGCGACGCCTACGGCTTCCGAAACCCCGAAAACCAACGCCTACGCACCCGCACCACCACCACGCGACGCCACCGCGGACACCTCAACCCCGCTTAAGTTCGAAGAGCCCGAATACCCAGGATCGAACCGGTCGCGCCCGTGATCCCGACTACGAGCCGTCGGCGCCGGTGACCGCCAGTTCCGCCCCCACCGTCGTGACAGCCGGAAACTCCGGTGATGAGTTCATCGTCAACCATTAGCCCATTCCTCCCAACACGCCGTGAGTGTGTTGGCGCTCATCAGTAACCAGATCGGTGATTTAGCGGCCAAATTCGGCCATCATCTCCCGACGCCGCCGCCGACGACCAGCCATAAGCGACACTGACGGGATCGATCCGCTCGGCGACTTCCGTGGCGATACGCCGTCCCGGCGAGTAGTGCGCGAAGGGAGCCGAGAAATAGGAGCCCGCGCCAGGGAACATGAAAGCAGTGACCATGAACCTCTCGCTCAAATCCGGCTGGGATCGGGGGGCTTCCCTGTCTGCCGAACAGGAAGCTCTGTGCGACGCTCGACCATGCCGCGCCGGGGTGCACTGTGTGTAGCACCGGGTTCTCGGTGTGTGTCGCATTGGTACGCACAACGGGTGGGGTGCGACATTAAGGTGACCGGTCATGACCGTCGCCCCTTAGCGGGGCCCAGGGAGAGCAGCAACGTTGGCCTGAAGATACCCCTGGGTCGACCAACGGGGAAGATCCTTTCCGCCTCCTGACGCCTCGCAGAGTCCACTGTCTGATCCTCGAACACGGTCCGCCGCCACGCCGATACTCACCGATGCGTTCCGTGCCACGTTCCCGCCGGCCATACCTCGCTGCGTCCGACGATTGACGCTGAGTCAAGGACCGTGGAACCGCGAACGGGACGACTTATTCGGCGAGTTGGCGGTGATGGCGCGCCGCTGGTCCTGGCGCACCTACACAGCGGGGTTTCCTCCGGCGGCCAGCACCTCGGCGAAGAACCGCAACCGGACCTCGTCCTGCACCGACCCACCGCCTTCGTGGCCGTTGAAGGGATACACCTCCATCCGGCGCGGGCCGGCATAGTGGTGGTAGGCGCCGAAGATCGTCGACGGCGGGCAGCTGGCGTCCATCAGCGCCACGCTGAACAGTGCCGGGCAGCGCCCCCGGGTGGCGAAGTTGACCCCGTCGACATAGCTCAACGTGTCGAAGACCCGCTCCACGTTGCCCCGGTGGACCTTCAGGTAGTTGACGATCTCCCGGTAGGGGCCGGCGGTGGCCAGCTCGGCGCCGCGCCGGAAGTCACACAGGAACGGCACGTCGGGCGCGACCGCGCGCAGCCGGGGGTCGAGGGCCGCGACCGCCAGCGACAGCCCGCCGCCCTGGCTGATCCCGGTGGCCGCCACCCGGTCCGGGTCGACCAGCGGATGCGCCCGGGCCGCCTGCACGGCGCGCACCGCATCGCTGACCACGCGGCGGTAGTAGAGGGTTCGGGGGTCGAGCACGCCCCGGGTGACGAAGCCGGGATGCTGCGGGTTGCCGCCGGCCGGCTCGTGGTCGGGGGTCGCCCCGGCGCTCCACCCACTGCCCTGGCCGCGTACGTCCATGAACAGGTGGGCGTAGCCCGAGGCGGCGTAGAGGAGGTTCTCGTGCGGCAGGCCCCGGCCGCCGCCGTAGCCGGGAAACTCCACCACGCACGGCAGCGGCTCCTCGGCACCGGCCGGGACGGCGAGCCACGCCTTGACCCGGTCGCCGCCGAAGCCACTGAACGTCACGTCGTGGACGGTGATCGCCCGCAGCGGCGAGTCGACCGGCTCGAAGGTGGCGTCCAGCTCGCGCCGGGCCGCCTCGGCCAGGGTGTCGGCCCAGAACTCGTCGAAATCGGCGGCCTCGCGGCGCACCGGCCGGTATCCGGCGAGTTCGGCCAACGGCATATCGGTCAGCGGCATGGCGTACCCCATTTCGTATGGTCGCGTCGGCCGACCCGAGCCAGCCCCTCGTCACGCTGGGTGTCGACGGGTTATCCGCATCGGCAGGCGGGTGGCGGCCGGATGTCATCCTTGGCTGCGGCGAGCAGCCAGGTCAAGGGCCCGAGCGCCTGATCCGGCGACCCGAAAGTGCGCCGATAATCCGTATTAGCTTCTTGACTCGAAGGATCGCCCGGGACCACACTCAGCACTCGGACCGGCCAGACACCTGCCGTACCCTCCGTCACTGATGATCTCGCCGGGGCCGTGCCCGAAGCCGCCTTGCCACGAGCTCCGGTCGGTCCGCCGCGCCACGTCCGAGTCGCTTGATTCCGCTCCGACCCGCCTGCCCGTCCCGACAGGAGGACCACCATGGCCACCAACCCGATCCCGACCAGGTTCAGACGCCGAACGTTGCTGGCCGCCGCAGCGGGCGGAGCAGCGCTGCTCGCCGTACCGCTCCGGGCGCTCGCCGAGACGTCGGACGCCGCCGGGACGCCGGAGAGCGCGGGGACGTCGGAGGCCACCGCGTCGGGTCTGCCGCTGCTGGCCCCACTGCCGCCCGGAGCACCGGACCGGACCCGGTTCGCCCCGCTGGAACAGCGGTTCGCCGGCTACCTGGCGATCCTTCCGGCGATGACCAACGACATCGCCGACACGACCAACCCCGGGTTCATGGGCGGCGGCTGGTGGCGCTCCCCGAACGCGCCGTACAACGCCCGGGTGCAGGAGCACGTCTACACGTTGAGCTGGTTCCACGCCAACCAGCGGCCGTGGAATCCGTACGCCGGGAACGCGGCGTTGGCCGGACGGCTCGACGCGGCGCTCGGGCACTACCTCGGGCTCCAGCACGACGACGGATCCTGGCCGGAGTACAGCCGCAACGAGCACTCGCTGCCCGCCACCGGCTTCGGCCTCGGTTACCTGGCCAAGACCCTGGCCAACCTGCGGCAGTCGGATGCGTTGCCGCAGCGGCGGACAGAGATCGAGCGGGCCCTGAGCGCCGGGATGAGTTGGCTGCTGGATCCGGCCAACGGCATCTGGCGTACCCCGGTCCAGTGGACCAACCAGGTCGCCGCCGGCCTCGCCGGCGCGACCCTGGCGCTGCGGCTCCAACCGGACGCCGCGCTGGCCGCCCGGCTCACCGAGCGGATCGACTTCCTGGCCGAGCACGGACAGAGCCCGGCCGGCTTCTTCTACGACCCGACCGGCATGGACATCAACTACAACTTCGAGGTGATGCTGCCGGAGCTGGCGGAGATCTACCTGCTCACCGGCAACCGGGCCGTGCTGGGGATGGCCCGCCGGTTCACCGAGTGGTTCGGCTACAACCTGCTCCGCGAGCCGGACGGCTCGGGCTGGCTCACCTACTACGCCATGTCCGCCCGGACCAGCGTCGCCTACTACGACAACGCGATCCCCGACCCGGACCGCACCAACCTCAACTCGGCCTTCGTCCCCGACCTGCCACAGCTCGGCGCGTTCCTCACGTCCAGGGAGGACCGGGCCGCCGCCCGCGCCGCCTGGGCCGCCGAGCCGGGTCCCGCCCCCGGATTGGCCAAGCAGGACACCTCGCCCCGGATCATCGCGCACGCGCCGTACGCGGAGACGCTGCCGAGCAACGCCGAGAAGGAGCGGGCCATCGCGGCGCTGCCCTACCTGCGGCTGCCGGAGTTCGCCCAGGTGCGCCGGGACACCGTGGTCAAGCAGGACTACCTCTACGTCAGGCGGCCGGGGCTCTACTTCGGGGCGTTCTTCGGCACCCGGCCGACCAGCACGGTCCGCAGCGGACCGGGTTTCCTCTGGCACCCGGCGGCCGGCACCATCGTGCACGCCCAGCAGAGCGACACCGGCTGCTGGTCGACCCTGCTGCCCAACGGCAACCCGGACGGCCGGAGCAACCTGGTCGCCGAGTACCAGGTCGGTGACCGGGAGTGGAACGGGAAGTTCCTCTCCCCCGGCGACGCGCCGGTGCGGGTGCACTACGGTCTGCCGGACTCGCGGATCACCACCGAGCTGACCATCACCCGGGACAGCGTGATCCGCTCGGTGCGGGCCACCTCGACGGCGACCGAGCAGATCCCACTGGTGCTGCAACCGCAGGACGTCGTGACGTTCGCCGACGGCACCCCGGTCGCCTACGGCGCCGACGCGGCTGCCCGCACCGACGGCCTGACCATCCGTCGCGGCGGCACCGTCATCACGATCAGTTGGGACAGCGTACGGCCGGCCACCGTGACCAGCACGTCCCGGACCTACCTGCGCGACGCCCGGCGACGGGTCCACACGCTGCGGGTGCCGCACGACGGCCGGATCGAGGTACGCATCACCCTGTCCTGACCCTGCGCTCCGGTGTCGACCGGCTGCCGGACCGGTTGTCGACCGGTCCGGCAGTCGGCTGTCGGCGTGCTGACGCAGCAGGTCGGCGTGGGCGGCGTGCAGCCGAGCCGGCGGTGACGTGCCGGACCGGCCGGCGTCGGCCCCGTACCCGGCGGGTCAGGCCGCGGCGGTGATCCCCTGCGCGAGGTCGGCGGCCTTCTCGGCGATCATCACCGTCGCCGCGTTGGTGTTCGTCGACACGATGGTCGGCATGACCGAGGCGTCGGCGATCCGCAGTCCGCGCAACCCTGTCACTCGCAGCTGCGGGTCCACGACCGCAAGCGAGTCCACGCCCATCCGGCACGAGCCGGCCGCATGTCCGTAGGACTGCACCGCCTCTCGGACGAACGCCGTGACCGTGGCGTCGTCGGCGGCCAGAAGCGGGTGCGATCTCGCCTTCCAGTCGTCGAAGGCCGGCATCTCGCTGATCCGCAGGGCGTGCCGGACACCGGATACCAGGGCCCGGACGTCGGCGGGCTCGTCGAGATAGCGGAAGTCGATTCGGGGCGGCACCGCCGGGTCGGGGCTGGCCAGTTCCAGCACGCCCCGGCTGGCGGGACGCATGTGCCCGATGCCGAAGGTGTAGCCATGCTCGGGCGCCGACTGCCAGGGGTTGGTGAAGGGGACGTGGATGAACACGATCTGCAGGTCGATCGACGCCCGCCCGGGTTCACTGTCCAGCAGCAGCGTCGTCTCACCGAGATTGCCGCTGGCGGGCGGGAGCGGGCGGCCGGCCTCGACGGTGAGGCCGGCCAGGATGACGTGGTCCTGGAGGCTCTGCCCCACGCCCGGCAGGTCGTGGAGCACCTTGACGCCGACGCGCTCCAGGACCTGGACGGGGCCGACCCCCGAGGTGAGCAGGAGGTGCGGGGTGCCGATGGCGCCGGCACAGAGAATCGTGTCGACCTCTGCCGCGTAGTGGCGCCGCTCGCCGTCGACGACCGCGTCGACACCGAGGCACCGGTCACCGTCGATGACCACCCGCTCCACGAACGCCCCGGTCACCAGGTCGAGGTTCGTCCGGCCGAGCGCCGGTTCGAGGTACGCCGTCGCGGTGCTCTGCCGCCGCCCGTCGACGATGAGCAGGTCGTGGCTGCTGGCGCCGCGCAGCTCGGCGCCGTTCAGATCGTCGACGACCGGGTGACCGGCCTGGGCCGCGGCGGCCAGGTAGGCCCGGGACAGCGGATGCAACTGCGCGGCCGGTGCCGGCCGGAGCGGACCGGCCTGCCCCCGGTACGCCGGGTCGCCGTGGGCGGACGTCTCGGACCGCTTGAAGTACGGCAGGACGGAGGCGTAGTCCCATCCCGTACAGCCGAGGTACGCCCAGGTGTCGAAGTCGCTACGGTCGCCGCGCAGGAAGGCCATCGCGTTGATGCTGCCGGTGCCGCCGACGGTACGTCCGCGCGGGATGTCGTGGACCTTGCCGGTGCCGGCCTGCGGGACGGTCTGGAAGGCCCAGTCCACGTCCGTCCCCCGCAGCGCCGGCCAGGTGGACGTAGCCATGATCCGTTCGCTGGCGTCGGTCCGGCCCGCCTCGATCAGCAGCACCCGGACCGCCGGGTCCTCGCTGAGCCGGGCGGCGAGAACGCACCCGGCCGTACCGGCTCCGACCACGATGTAGTCGTAGCCGCTGGGCGTCGACGCACTCACAGGGACACCACGACCGTCTTGGTCTCGAGGTACTCCCCCAGCGACTCGCGGCAGGTCTCCCGGCCCCAACCGGACTCCTTGGTGCCACCGAACGGGAGCGCCGAGTCGGCCGCCTGGTAGCAGTTGACCCACACCTGGCCGGACTCGATCGCGGCGGCCATCCGGTGCGCCCGCGAGACGTCCCGGGTCCACACGCCGGCGCCGAGGCCGAAGCGGGTGTTGTTGGCCAGCGCCAGCACCTCCTCCTCGGTGTCGAACGGTACGGCCGAGACGACCGGGCCGAAGATCTCCTCGTGCATGATCCGCGAGTCGGGGCGGGCGTTGACGAGGACGGTGGGCTCGACGAAGTAGCCGCCGGCGTAGGCCTCTCCCTGCGGCGCGCGCCCACCCGTGACCACCTCGGCGCCCTCGTCCACGCCGATCTCGACGTACCCGAGGACCTTGTCGCGGTGCTCGGCCGAGATCAACGGCCCCATCTGGGTGACGGGGTCGGTACCCCGGCCGAGCGTGATCGAGGCGGCGTGCTTCGCGAGCCGCTGGACGACCTCGTCGAAGACGCCGCGCTGCACGTAGAGGCGGGAGCCGGCGATGCAACTCTCGCCCTGGGTGGCGAACGCGGCGGCGGCCGCTCCCGCGATCACGGCGTCGAGGTCGGCGTCGGCGAAGACGATGTTGGGGGATTTCCCGCCCAGTTCGAGCGAGACGCGCTTGAGGTTGCCGGTGGCGGCTCGCACGATCGCCTTGCCGGTGGGCACCGAGCCGGTGAAGGTCACCTTGTCCACGCCGGGGTGCTCGACGAGGGCCACGCCGGCGGTCTCACCGAACCCGGTCACGTAGTTCACCACGCCGGCCGGGATACCGGCCTCGGCCGTGAGCTGCGCGAGCAGCGCGATGGAGATCGGGGTCTGCTCGGCCGGCTTGAGCACGATGGTGCAGCCGGTGGCGAGGGCCGGCGCGAGCTTCTTGACCGCCATGAGCAGCGGCAGGTTCCACGGCACGATCGCGGCGACCACGCCCACCGGCTCCTTGAGGGTGTAGGCGTGGAACCTCCCGCCGTGGCTAGCCGGGTAGGAGATCGGGATGGTCTCGCCGGTGATCTTCGTGGTCCAGCCGGCGTAGTAGCGCAGCACGTCCACCGAGAACGGGATGTCGAAGTACCGCATCTCGTTGATCGGCTTCCCACTGTCGATCGAGTCGAGCACGGCGAGCCGCTCGGCGTTCTCCTCGATCAGGTCGGCCAGCCGCCAGATCAGCCTGCCGCGGGCCTGGGGGGTGAGCGACCGCCACGAGCCGCCCGGCGCGAAGGCGGCGCGAGCGGCCGCGACCGCCCGGTCGACGTCACTCGCGTCGCCGGCGGGCACCTCGACGACCAAGCTGCCGTCGGCAGGGTCGTAGACCGGCAACGTCTGACCGCTACCGGCCGCCACCCACTCGCCGCCGATGAACATCTTCTCCGCGAGCCTGATGTCGGCCTCGACCGACGGGGCGGTCTGGAGCGTGCTCGTCATCCTGCAACCTCCTGAGTTCTGCCATACCAATAGGGATCGTGGTGGTCACACCTGCGACGCCGCTGCGCGGGCGTTTCGCTCAGCGACGGGGAGCCAGCCGCACGCTGATGCTCTTGACGTGCGAGTAGTGGTGCAGCGCCTCGATCCCCTTCTCCCGCCCGTAGCCGCTCTGCTTATGCCCGCCGAACGGCATCTGGACCGACTGGGTCGACCACGAGTTGACGTAGACCTGTCCCGCCTCGATCGACTCGGCGACCCGGAAGGCGCGGGAGATGTCCTCGGTGAAGACTCCCCCGACCAGGCCGAACTCCGAGTCGTTGGCGAGTTCGACGGCCTCCTGCTCGGTGTCGAACGGAATGACCACCAGGACCGGCCCGAAGACCTCCTCCCGGGCGATCCGCATCCCGTTGGTGACACCGGAGTAGATCGTGGGCTCGACATAGAAGCCGCCGGCGAACTCGGGATCGGTGACCACGCCACCGCCGAACTCGGCGCGGGCGCCCTCCTCGGCGGCGATCGCGAAGTACCGCTGCACGGTGTCGTACTGGCCTCGGGTGATCATCGGACCCACGTCCTGGCCGGGGCGCAGCCGCCGGGTCTCCGCCACCAGCGCTTCGACGAACCGCTCCTGGACCGACCGCTCGACCAGCAGCCGGGTCCCGGAGGAGCAGACCTGGCCCGCGTTGGTCGTGAAGGCCCGGACGGCCTCGGCGGCGGCGAACTCGAGATCGGCGTCGGCGAACACGATGTTGGCCGACTTGCCGCCGAGCTCGAGGGTCAGCGGGAGGATCCGGTCCGCCGCGATCCGCCCGATGTCCTGCCCGACCCGCACCGAACCGGTGAAGGCCACCTTCCGCACGAGCGGGTGCCGCACGATCGCGGTCCCGACCTCGTCGCCGCGGCCGAGCACCACGTTGAGCACCCCCGGCGGCAGCCCCTCCTCGCTGGCGATCCGGGCCAGCGCCACGGTCGACTGCGAGGTGGTCTCCGCGGGCTTCGCGACGATCGTGTTGCCGGCGGCGAGCGCCGGGGCGCAGGCCCGGGCCGCCTGGTTGAGCGGCAGGTTCCACGGCGTGATCACCCCGACCACCCCGAACGGTTCGCGCCGCGTGTAGACGTGCAGGTCGGACCGGATGTCGAGGACGTCGCCCGCCGGCAGGTTCACCAGTGCCGCATAGAACTCGAAGTACTCCGCGGCACCGCGGATCTCGGCCGTGGCGAGGGCGAGCGGCTTGCCGGTGTCGAGACTCTCCAGTTCGGCCAGGGCGTCCAGGTCCGCGAGCAGCCGCCGGCCGATGGCCGCCAGGATCCGGCCGCGTTCCAGCGACGCGATGCGGCGCCACCCGGGCGCCGCGGCCTGGGCCGCCCGCACGGCGAGGTCGACGTCGGCCGCCGTGCCCTGCGCGACCTGTGCCCCGGCACCGCCGGTCGCCGGATTGGTGCCGACACGGAAACCCCCGGCGGTCGGCGGGACGGCCTCGCCGCCGATCCAGTGCAGCAGCGGGGCGTTCACCGGTCGCCGCCGATCAGCTCGTACATCGCGGTGTGGTCGGTCTGCGGCGTGACTTCCGTGGCGATCCGCCGCCACTGTCGGGCCACGCCGTCCGCGACCTCGGTGGCCTGGCCGAGTTCGCGCGCCAGGTCGACGGCGATCCCGACGTCCTTCGCCATCAGGTGCAGCGCGAACCCCGAGTCGTAGCTGCCGCTGATCATGAACTGGGCGACCTTGTTCTCGCTGGTGTTCGAGCGCCCGGAGGAGCTGTTGAGCACCTCGGTCATCGTCTCCGGCGGGATACCGAACCGCTCCCCCAGCCGCAGCGCCTCCACGGTCACCGAGATGGTGGTGGCCGAGACCAGGTTGTTCAGGGCCTTCGCCGCGTGCCCGGACCCGATGGGGCCGACCGGGATGACGGTTCGGGCCAGTCGTTGCAGGGCCGGGCGCACCTCGGCCAGATCGGTCTCCTCCCCGCCGACCAGTACCGCCAGCGTTCCGGCGACCGCGCCGCGTACCCCGCCGGAGACGGGAGCGTCGAGCATCCGCAGGCCCCGGGCGGCCAGTCGCTCGGCCAGCGCGCGGGTGCGCAGCGGCTCGGAGGAGCTCATGTCGACGACCAGGGTGCCGGGTCGCAGCGCTCCCGCGACCGCGTCGCCCTCGAGCACCGACTCGACGACCGCCGAGTTCGGCAGCATCAGGATCAGGACGTCCACGGCGCGGTACGCGTCGACGGTGTGGGCGGCGACCGCCTTCGGGTGGTCGGCCACGAATCCCTCGGCGACGTCCGGTGCGGCGTCGGCCACCGTGAGTCGATAGCCCGCCTCGTACAGTCGGGCAGCCATCGGTCGGCCCATCTTGCCGAGGCCGATGAACCCGATGTGCTCGATCCCCACCCCGGTCACTCGGCGTCCACGGCGGCGAACACCTCGGCTGCGAGGCGGAAGCTCTCCAACGCGGCGGGCCCGCCGCAGTAGAAGGCGGTCTGCATGAGGACCTCCTTGATCTTCTCCCGGGAGACCCCGTTGTTCAGCGCGCCGCGGACGTGCGCCTTGAACTCGTGGCCCCGGTTGAGGGCGGTGATCATGGCGAGGTTGATCAGGCTGCGCTCCTCCAGGCTGAGCCCGGGGCGGTTCCAGATGTCGCCCCAGCAGTACTTCGTCACGTACTCCTGCAGATCGATCGAGAAGTCGGTGGCGGCCGCCAGCGACGCGTCGACGTGGGCGTCGCCGAGCACCCGGCGGCGCATGGCCAGGCCGGCCTCGTACAGGTCGTCGGTCACGGTGGTGGGTTCCTTCCGAGCGGTGGTTCAGATCCGGGCCAGGTCGGCCCAGTCGCGGATGACGAACACGTCGGCGTCGGCGGCGACGTGACAGGCGGAGTGCCCGCCGAAGTGGGCCGGAAAGACCAGCAACGAGCGGTCCGCGGCCTCGGCGAGGAGGCGGCGGCGGGACGCCCGGGCCAGCGCCGGGTCCTCGCAGAAGCAGCTGTTGACGTCCGGGTTTGCTATCTGCACGGGTGAGTGGATGATGTCGCCGACGAAGAGCGCGCCGGCGTTCCCCGACTCCAGCCGCAGCACCGCGGAGCCGGGGGTGTGCCCGGGCGCCGCCTGCAACACCAGATCGGAATCGATCCGGTACTCGCCGCTCCAGAGCTCGACGAGTCCCGCGCGGTGCACCGGGACGACGCTGTCCTCGAAGACGTTCTGGTTGCCGTCGGCCGGCGGCCGCGGGTTCTTCACCGGGTTCCAGAACTCGAAGTCCTCGCGGGTGATGAGGTAACGCGCGTTCGGGAAGGTGGGAACCCAGCCACGGCCCTCCAGGCGGGTGTTCCACCCGACGTGGTCGACGTGGAGGTGGGTGTTGATGACGACGTCCACGTCCTCCGGTGCGACCCCCGCCGCGGCCAGGTTCGCGAGGTACGCGGTGTCGTGGTGGGCGTAGACCGGGGCGTACGGGCGTTCCTTGCCGTTGCCGGCGCCGGTGTCGAGCAGGATCACCGCCCCCTGGCTGCGGATCAGCCAGGTGTGCAGCACCGAGCGCAGCTGTCCCCGACCGGCGTCGAAGAAGTCCGGGTCGAGCCATCCGGCGTTGTCCCGCCAGTACGCCGGGTCGCTGTCCGGGAACAGGAAGCCGGGGGTCGCCGGGCTGGGGCCGGCGTACTCCTGGATGCGGGTGATCTCGACGTCGCCGATGACGACCGTCTGGGGCCCGCTCACCACGACCGGTTCACCTCCGGAACCGGGTACGCCGCCACGATCTCGGGCGTGGCCGAGGAAAGCACGAAGTTCGCCGTCTCCATGACCTCGGGGGTGAAGCCGTTGCCCTTGGCCAGCGTGCGGGTCTCGGCCATGTAGGCGCTGCGGGCCTGCGCGGCGTCGGTCATGCTCCGCTCGCGCTGCTCCCACACCGCGAGCGCCTCGTCGATGTCGTCGTACTGGTCGAGGGTGTGGGCGAGTTCGACCGCGTTGACGATGCCGACGCTGGCGCCCTGCCCGAGCGCGGGACACATGGCGTGGGCCGCGTCTCCGACGAGCACCGCCCGACCGGTCGACCAGGGCGTCACCCGGTTGGTCTGGTAGCTGTCGTGTCGGCCGCCCTCGGCCCTGCCGGCCAGTTCCACCGCCGTGGCCAGGTGCGGGAAGCGCTTCGACCACACCTCGACGTCGATCGGGATTCGTGAGGCGCGCTCGTTGGTGGTCGTCGCCATCATGCCCATGTAGATCGTGTCGGGCCCGGTGGGGATGAACAGGATGCGCATCGGGTCCGGCTCCAGGGTCCAGAAGTCGATGACCCGGTCCCACTCGGGGCCCTGGAACTCCTCGGGCCGCGGGATCAGGACCCGGCAGACGCCGTCCTGGTACTTCTTGCGTTCCTGGGTGAGCTCGCCCAGCGAGTTGCGTACGGCCGAGCCGGCGCCGTCGGCACCGATCACCAGGTCGGCCTCCAGCCGGGCCCCGTCGGCGAGGAGCAGGGCGCCCGCCGGGTCGGCCCCGACGGCCCGGGAGCCTGTGACGATCTCGACGCCGGCCTCGCGGGCGGCCGTGGCCAGCAGCGCGTGCAGCTTCGGCCGGGTGAGCGCCCAGTAGGGGTAGCCGGCCAGCTCCGACGAGACCGGGTCGCCGTTCAGGCTGGTGTCGTAGGTGCCGGGCTGTACGCCGTTCGCCCGGATCTCCCCGGCCACCCCGATGACGTCGAGGGCCAGCATCGCGTTGCGCCACAGCAGGATGCCGGCGCCGAAGTCGCGCACCTGGTCGTTCTGCTCGTGCAGGCGGACGGTCCAGCCACGGCGGGCGAGCGCGATGCTCACGGTGAGACCGGCGAACCCGGCGCCCGCGACCTCGGCGTGGCGGGAGCGGCCGGTGGGGCCTGTCGAGTGGGTTCCTGTCATCTCAGTGCCTCCAGGAATAGGACAATTGGCTGCTGAGCGATCACGTGACGGTCACTCCTCCGCGTCCACCCATACGGTCATGCTCCCCCGCGCCAGCGTGTGAAAGTGCAGGTTGAAGCCCAGGACGACCGGGGTCAGCCCGGGATCGATCTCGAGCACGGGGACGTCGACGGCGTGGACGATGAACACGTAGCGGTGGCGACCCGAGCCCGGCGGCGGGTTGGGGCCGATGTACTGCCGCATCCGCAGGTCGTTGGGGAGGGTGAGGGACCCCGGCGGCATCGGTCCGTCCGGCGCACCGGCGCCGGCCGGCAGCGAGGTCACGGAGGCGGGAATGTTCGCGACGGCCCAGTGCATGAACCCGACGCCGGTGGGCGCGTCCGGGTCGTAGCAGGTGATCGCGAAGCTCTTGGTCTCGGCCGGGAAGTCCGACCAGGCCAGGTGGGGTGAGGTGTTGGTGCCGCCGATGTTCGGGTCGCGGTAGGGCAGCGGCATTTCCGTGCCGTCGACGAGGTCGTCGCTGGATACGCGCAGCGGCGGTGCCGGGGTCACGGCTGCGTAGGGGTCGTTGTTGATCACAGTTTCTCCTGTCCCGATCACTTGTCGGCGATCGGTGCGGTGTCGACGTGGACTGTGCGGATCGTGGTGCGGATGTCCCAGGTGCCGGCCCAGCCGTCCGGCAGGGCGACGGCGCTGCCGGCGGTCAACTCGTGCGAGGTGCCGTCCTCGTCCGCGATGGTGGCCTCGCCGGAGATGACGTACAGGTAGGAGGCCCCCTCGGCCGCCGCCCGCCGGTACACCCCCGGTCCGCGCTCCTGGACGGCGCACCTGCCGTCGGGGCCGTCGAACACGACGGTCTCGGCGACCGGCGGCGCCCAGGAGGCCCCTCCCTCCGCCACCGGGAGTTGCAGGTCACCTTCGAGCACGTCGACCGCGCCCAGGAAGGCGGACGGCTGCACACCCTCGCGGTACGGCGGCACCGGGGTCGTGTGCAGGTAGACCTTCCGGATGGTCTCGCGGATGTCCCAGGCACCGACCCAGCCGTACGGCAGCACGATCACGCTGCCGGCGGTCAGCTCGTGGGAGGTGCCGTCCTCGTCCGTGATGGTGGCCTCGCCGGAAATGATGTACATGAACGAGCCCCGCTTGTCCTTCACGCGGGGGTAGACACCGGCGTCGCAGGCCCAGACGGCGAAGAACGAGCCGGCAGCGTCGTACAGGACCCTCTCGTAGGCGAACGGCGCCCCCTGGAGGATCGGCTCCATCGAGATCTCGACGGGGAGCGGGCCGTCGAGTACGGCCGCGGCGTCCAGGAACACCGACGGATGCGTGGTCTGGTTCGTAGTCATGGCTTTCTCCGGGAGACGGTCAGCAGGCAGTTCGGGTCAGCGCGGTCGGCAGGCTCGGCGGGGACGCCGCGGGTGCCTCGATGCCGAGCAGGTCGAAGGAGGGGCGGTGCAGGATCCCGTACAGTTCCTCGTCGGTGATGGGCGTGTGCGCGATCTGCCGCATCCGCGCGACGACCCGTTCGAGGGCGGCGGCGGCGCTGGCCGCGGCCACCATCGGGGAGTCGCTGCCGAAGAGCACCTTGGAGAGGACGCCGTACTCCTTGGCGGCCGAGAAGGCGTTCGCCAACACCGTCGGGCGGCTGGCGATCGCGGACGTGTCGGCGAAGACGTTGGGGTGCCGGCGCATCACGACGACGGTTTCGTAGATCCACGGGTGACCCATGTGCGCGACCACGATCCGCAGGTCGGGGAAGGTGGATGCCACGTCGTCGAGCAGCAGCGGGTTGGCGTCGGGCAGCCGGCCGGCGTTCGCGAAGATCGCGCCTTGATGGATCATGACCGGCAGGCCGAGCCGCTCCGCGGTCTTGAAGACCCGCATCGTCATGGGGTGCAGCGGCGAGGTTCCCTGGTAGATCGGCCCCAGTTTGATGCCGACCAGCCCAAGGTCCGCGTGGCAGCGCTCCACCTCGTCGACCGCGTCGTGACGGGTCGGGTCCACCGACATGAAGCCGACGGTCTGACCACCGACTTCCCGTACGAATGCGGCGACGGCATCGTTGGGGACCATGATCCCGGAGGCCTGCGCCTGGAGCCCGAAGACGATCGTCCGCTCGGCGGGCGCCACACCCCGGCGGTAGGACTCCACCGTGACCAGGTCGATCTCGTCGGAGGCCAGCGTCTTCGACACCCGCCCCAGCCCGTCCGTCCAGGGAGAGCACTGGTGCTCCCGAGTCCAGAAGTGCGTGTGCACGTCGGTGATCAAAGTCAGACCTCACTTCGCAGATAGGGAACGGCGAGCGCCTCCGGCGCCTTGTGCCGCCGTCTGCCCTCGGCGGCGAGGGCGACGAGCGCCAGCACGTACGGCATGGCGAGCCACAGGGACACCGGCAACGTCACGGCCGGTCGGACGATGGCGAGCACGACCAGCACCGCGACCACGGCCAGGCCGGCAAGCTCGCCGGCGCCGGCCCGCCGCCGGTCGAGGCGGGTGGCGGCCGCCGCGCCCCGGACGCGCCGGGTGCCGAGAGCAACCAGGATGAGCAGGGCCGCGGCGATCCACACCTCACGAGGGATGTCGCCGACGGCCTGCAGCCGCAACTGGGTGGCGTCGGTGACCGCGAAGATCGCGACGGCCAGGCCCAGCCCGCTCAGCCGCCAGCCGCCGAACAGGACGGCGGCGATCGCCAGATAGCCGCGCCCGCCGGTCATGGCCTCGCGGAAGACACCGACGTCGCCGATGGAGATGTACGCGCCCGCCGCTCCGGCACAGGCCCCCGAGAAGAGGACGCCGGCCCAGCGCAGCCCACGGACGCTGACGCCGGCAGCGTCGACCGATACCGGGCTCTCGCCGGTCGCCTTCAGGTTGATGCCCCAGGTCGTCCGGGTCAGCGCCAGGGCCACGAGGACGACGACGACGGCCGTGGCGTAGATGAAGGCGTCCTGGGTGAACAGGGCGGGCCCGAGGACGGGCACGTCCGAGAGCACCGGGATCTCGAGCCGGGGCAGCGGGGCGAAGGCGCGTGGCTCGCTGAAGACGTCGTCGTTGAGGAACGCCGTCAGGCCGTAGCCGAGCAGGGTCAGCGCGATGCCGGAGACGATCTGGTCGACCTTGGTCTCGATCGCGAGCACGCCCATCAGCGCCCCGAAGAGCAGGCCGCCGACGATGCCGCCGAGGAAACCGACCGCGATGTTCCCGGTGCCGGCCATCACGAGGTAGCCGCCGAAGGCGCCGACGAGCAGTACGCCTTCGAGCCCGACGTTCAGTACGCCGGCCCGCTCGGAGACGAGTTCCCCGGTGGCGGCGAGCAGGATCGGGGCGGCGATCGTGATCGCCGAGACGAGGAACGCGACGTCGAAGATTCCCATCTCAGGCCTCCTCGGTCCGGGCAGCGCTGCGGGCGACGACGCGGGACCGTCGACGGGCGGGGGCGGGCTTGGCCGCGGACGGCGCCCGCGTCCTGCCACGCAGGACCACGGCCGCCACCAGGACCAGCACGATGACGGCGCCCTGGAGAACCGAGGCCAGCGAGGAGGGCACATCCAACTGGGCCTGCATGGCGGTCCCCCCGACGTTCAGCGCGGAGAACACGACGGCGGTGGCGACCGCGCCGACCGGTGAGTTGCGCGCCAGCAGGGCGACCGCGATGCCGTTGAAGCCGACGCCGGCTTCGAATCCGTCACTCATCCAGGGCGCGGAACCGGCGAAGAGCAGCGCGGCGCCCGCGAGACCGGCGAACCCGCCGGAGATCACGATGGCCGCGACCCCTTCGCGAACCGGATCGATGCCCGACCACCGAGCGGCCTCCTGGTTGCCGCCGGCCACCCGCAGGCGGAAGCCGAACGCGGTACGGGACAGCAGCAGCACCACGGCGATCGCGCACACCGGGAGGAGCACCACGTCGTACGAGAGGGTGCGGCCGGGGATCGACTCGACGCTCGGCCACAGCGCGGCTGCCGGGAAGTTCGCCGACTGTGGCTGACCGTCCAGGGAGCCCTGCAGCGGCCCCCGGACCAACCAGTTCGCGACCTGGATCGCGACCAGGTTGAGCAGGAGCGACGACACGATCTCGAGCACCCCGCGCGAGGCCCACAACCAGGCGGTCAGGCCCGCCCAGAGTGCCCCGCCGACGATGCCGGCGACGGCGGTGAGCAGCACCGCGAGCGGGCCCGGCAGGTTACCGCACTGCAGCCCGACCGCCGTGGCCAGGGATCCACCGGCGAGGATCTGACCGGGAAAGCCGACGTGCAGGCGTCCGGCCCGGGTGGTCAGGATCCAGCCCAGCGCGACCAGGAGCAGCGGCACGGCCTGGGTCAGGGTCGTACCGGCGTTGGTCGGCGTTCCGAACGTGCCGCTCCAGAAGGCGTGGAACGCGTCGGGCGGTGCGACTCCGATCGCCGCCAGCAGGAGCACGCCGACGACCAGTGCCGCCAGGGCCACTCCCACCTGCACGAGCAGCCGCATGATCAGGTCTTTCGAAAGCATCACTGGGCATCTCCGGACGACGTCATGAGGGCGCCGAGGCTGGCGCGGGTGGCCTTCGCGGCGTCGACGATGCCCTGGATGCGCCCGTGGGCGAGCACCGCGATCCGGTCGGACATCGAGATGACCTCGTCGAGGTCCATGGAGATGAGCAGCACGGCACCGCCGCGTTCGCGGTGCGCGACGAGGCTCCGGTAGACGAAGTCCGCCGCCCGTACGTCGAGGCCCCGCACGGGCTGTGCGGCGATCAGCAGGGCCGGGTTTCCCGAGAGTTCCCGGGCGAGGACCGCCTTCTGCTGGTTTCCGCCGGAGAGCCGCCCGATCGGCAGGTGCTCGCTGTCGGCGCGCACGTCGAACTCGTCCATCAGCCGGCGCGCCTCGGCGGACGCCGCACGGATGTCGAGCAGTCCTCGCCTGTTCAGCGGCGCGCGACGCAGCGACCGTAGGGTGATGTTCTCCCAGAGGGCCATCCCGGGGACGATCGCCGCGTGGTGCCGGTCCTCCGGAATCACCGCTCCGCCGGCTCCGAAGAACCCTCGCGGCGACCGGTGGGTGAATGGCCGCCCCGCCAGCTCGATGGCGCCCGACAGCGTTCGCCGGATGCCCATGAGCACCTCGACGAGTTCGGACTGACCGCTACCGGCCACCCCGGCGATCCCCAGGATCTCGCCTCGACGCACCTCGAGGTCGATGCCCTGGAGCACCTTCGGGCCGGCCGGCTGGCTGTCGTCCCGAGCGACGTCGAGGCCACGGACGGTGAGGACGGCGGGACCCGGCGTGCCGGCGGGAAGCGGCGGACGGTCGGCCATTCGATCGCCGACCATCAGGGTCACCAGGTGGTCGGGGGTCGCCTCCGCGATGGTTCCCGAACCGCTCACCGCGCCTCGGCGCAGCACGGTGTACCGGTCCGCGACGCTGAAGACCTCTGAGAGCTTGTGCGAGATCAGGATGATCGCGTGACCGTCGGCGGCGAGCCGCCGCATCAGGTTGGCGAGTTCGTCCCACTCGCCCGGGCTCAGCGCGGCGCTCGGCTCGTCGAAGATCAGGATCCGGGCGCCGCGACAGAGGAGCTTGACGATCTCAAGTCGCTGCCGCTCCCCCACCGACGCGTCGGCGACCAACCGGTCGGGCGCGATCCGCAGGCCGGTTGCCGCAGCCACCTCCTGCGACCGACGGCGCGCCTCGGTCAGACCGTTGCGCCACGGAAGGGCGGCGGGTGCGATGGCGAGGTTCTCCAACTCGGTCAGGGTCGGTACCAGCGTGAAGTGCTGGTGGACCATCCCGATTCCGGCCCGCAGGGCGTGCTCGGGCTTGCGGAACCGCACCGGCTCTCCGTCGAGCTCGATGCCACCCTCATCCGGGGTGTAGAGGCCGGTGACGATCCGCATGAGCGTCGTCTTGCCCGCACCGTTCTCGCCGAGGAGGGCGTGGATCTCACCCCAGGCGATGTCGAGGTCGACGGCGTCGTTGGCGACGAAGGAGCCGAACCTCTTGGTCACTCCGGTGAGCCGGAGAGCGGAAGCTCCGGTGTCCGCGCCGCGGCGGGCGGGGCCAGGATCGGGACGAGTCTTCATCGACGGCGGCCTAACGCTGCTCGAAGTGGTAGGCCGGCTTGGGAAGGAGAACGCCCTTGTCGGCGACGATCTTGCCGTCGGTGATGTCCTTGGTGATCTTCTCGACGAGCGCCTTCTCCTCGGCCGTCCCCTTGCCTGGGCAGAACTCGAACCGCAGCGCGCCGGTGCCCAGGCCGTAGCTGATGGCGCCGGCCGGCAGCTTGTCGGCGGCGGCGTCGGCGACAGCGTTCTTCAGGATGTCGGACCAGCTCACGACGCCGGAGCCGATGATGTGGGGACTCGAGTCGCAGTGCAGGGCGAAGACGTCGTACACGTCGGTGGGGCTGGCCGCCCCGCCGGCGGCCTGGTAGACGCCCCCGGAGCCGCTGTCGAGGTCGGACAGGATCGAGTCCACACCAGCGGCGATCATGGCTTCGGCGGCCTGCTTGGCCTTGCCGACATCGTTGAAATCGCCGGTATAGGTCTGTACGACCTTGGTCTTCGGGTTCTCGAGGGCGGCACCCTGGACCATGCCGTGGTACCAGGCGGTGGTGGAGGGGACCTCAAGGCCGGCTATCATCCCGAGCTTCTTGGTCCGGGAATGGCCCGAGGCGACGGCCCCGACGACGATGGCGTTGTATCCGACGGCGGCGGTGACCGAGGTCACGTTCTCGGCGTAGGCGTCGAGGTCGGCGGCCACCAGGATGAAGTGCACCTTCGGATACTTCGGCGCCACGACCGCGACGGCCTTGTTGAACGAGGCGCCGTCGGCGACCACGATCTGGTTCTTCGCGGCCAGCGACTCCAGGCCCTGGATCTGCTCCTGTGAGTTGGCGGCGTTGTCGACGATGGAGGACAGCTTGAGGCTCTTGTCGGCCTCGATCGCCGCGTTCACGCCGGCCAGGCCGAACTGGGTGAACCCGCCGTCGTTGCGGGGGGCCTGGGAGATGAAACCGATGCTCTTGGTCCCGTCGGCTGCCGCTCCGTCGCCCGGGGACCCACACGCCGAGAGGGCGAGGGGTATGGCGGTAACGGCTGACACGATCGCGATCTTGGTACGCATGCGAAGCCCTTTCGTCGGCTGCCGCCCGTTCGGGTGACAGGGGGGTGACACGGACCGGTGAAGAGACTGGTATGTCAGATGCAAGCGTCTTGGCTGGGGGAACGCCACGACGTGCACCAGATACTGCTGATCTGACATACCAGTTGTCAAGAGGTTGACCCGACCCCAACTCCGGATGACCTGCCGCTGGCCACGCCGGCTCGGCGGCGGCACGGAAACGGCGGCGGAAGCGAGGACCGGCCAGGCCGGCTAGGCCTCACCGGCCGAGGACGGCGAGACGGCGCGCACACTCCTGCCCGGGCGCGCGATCAGCGGTCGCGGACGCGTTCGCCGTCGGCGGCGCCGCGTACCTGCTGCGCAGCTGGCACTCCGGCGCTGGGCTGGGCTCGCGTGCGGGATGGCGCCGGCTCGCCCCCGCCTGAGCCGTCGGCGTACGCGTCGGGCCGCCGCTCACGTCCGGCGACGGGGGCCCCTCCCTGGCCGCGCCGGGAACGAGCGCGGAGGGCACCGGACCGGTCAGCGACCGAACTTCGCCGTGAACTCGTCCTGGAGTTCGAGGCGGCCGCGCTGCACGTGGGCACGCATGGCCTCCTCCGCCGCATCGGCGTCCCGCGCGCGGATGGCGTACACCAGGGCGCGGTGCTCCGCGAGCGACCGCCGCATCCGCCCCTCCCGCCTGGTCACGATCGACGACAGCAGGCCGCGGTTCAGGTGCTGGACCAGCAACCGGTAATGGTCGCTCAACCGTTCGTTCCCGGCGCCCTCGGTGATGAGTTCGTGCAACCGCGCGTCCATGGCGCTGTAGCCGTCGGTGTCGCCAGCCTCGACACAGTCATGCATCGACGCCATCACCTCGTCGATCCGGGCGATGAGCTGGTTGCTGGCGCGGTTCGCGCACAGCCGGGCGGTCATCCCCTCGACCGCCTCACGCACCTCGAAGAGATCGAGGATCTCGTGTCGGCTGAGGCTCTTGACGAAGGTGCCACGGCGACGCTCGATCGAGACGAATCCGGCCCCTTCGAGCTCCTTGAACGCCTCACGCACCGGCATCCGACTGACCCCGAACCGCTCCGCAAGGCGCGCCTCTGAGAGCTTCTCCCCCGGCGCGATGACCCCGGACACGATCTCCTCACGAAGCCTCTGGACGATCACGTCCTTCTTCGAGACGTCGTTGTCGGCGACCCCAGCGGATGCCCTGTGCGCCGCCGACATAGCTCCAAACTTCCTCTAGACGACCGCCCGAACTCCCGCGAGCCTGATGCATGATACCCGCTGCGGGGGCCCTGACAGCATATGAGCCGGGGGCACCGCCACCCGGGAAGCCAGCCGTCAGTCGGTTCTCACGGGGCCGTCCGACAGATCCGGGCCGATGAGAACGCTGGTCCGGGTGGCGCTTTGGACCGCCAGACCGGGTTGGCGTTGACCGTCAGGAGGGGTGCCTGCCAGGCTGCCCCGAGCCGCTGCAGCAGGCCGTACTCGCTACGGACGCGGCTGACGTCCGCTCCGGCGAGGAAGTCGATCACCTCGTCGTGCACCATCGGCCGGCCGAGCAGCTCGACGTGGAGGGACAGCACCTCGACCACGGGGATCTTGGTGAACGGACCTGGTGTGGACTCGGCCGCGGTGACGATCGGCAGGAAGGCGACCACCCGCACGCCTGGAATCGGGCACAGGGTCTGGAAGCGGTAGAACGGCGCGTCCTCCAGGAACGAGCGGATGAACGGCTCGTCCGGGTGGTCGTCGGTTGTCGAGCCGACGCTCGCGAGTGCGTACATGACGCGTAGCAGCCAGCCGGTGGCCACGCCGAAGCCGGAGTCGGCGTTCGGTGGCGGGTAGTACGCGCGGCCGGTGCGGACCAGCGGGCTGAGCATCACCAGCGCCGTCACCGGTGGTTTCGGCGGGTTCCGTAGGTAGGTACGGGCCACCATCGCCCCCTCGCTCTCCCCGACCAGGGCGATCGGCCGGCCGGTGCGCCGGTGCACCGCCTCGACCTGCACGGCGAGCAGCTGCGCGCTGGACGCCAGCGACCGGTGGGTGGCGGTCGACCGGTACGGCAGCGGACGGCCACCCGAGTCCAGGCCGTTGTACGAGTACCGCTCCACGTTCGGATCCGCGGCGGGCCGGCCGTCGTACGCGGAATTGTGGCCGGCGAGCAGGATCACCGCGTAGGGCACCCGCTGGGGTAGCGGCTGGTTGAAGATCGGCGGCGAGAAGGTGCTCCGCGCGCCGTCGCGCTGGGTGAGCGCCTGCCCCACCAGCGGGATGGCCAGCACCAGCACCACGACGATCGGCACCACCGGCACCCGTCGCAACCGCACGTGGGAGGGCAGCACCGCCGCCCGCACGGACCGGTTCCACAGCAGGCCGTTGACCATCCCGACGGCCACGGCGACGCCCGGCGTCCACTCCTCGGGAGCACTCCACACCAGGCCACCGGCGGCGGTGATGACGCCACCGACGGCCGGCTGCTACCCGCGTCCATGGTGCTGCTGTGGGGATCCGCTGCACTGTCCGCGATCGTCGACAACATCCCGTACGTGGCGACCATGAGCCCGGTCGTCGCCGACCTGGCCCACGCCCAGGGCGGCGCCGAGCAGTCCCGGGTGCTGTGGTGGGCCCTCGCGCTCGGCGCCGACCTCGGCGGCAACGCCACCGCCGTCGGCGCCTCCGCCAACGTCGTCGTGCTCGGCCTGGCCGAACGCGCGGGACAGCGGATCACCTTCTGGCAGTTCACCCGCTACGGCATCCTGGTCACCCTGGTCACCGTCGGGCTGGCCGTGCCGTACCTGTGGCTGCGCTACTTCGTGTCGGCCTGATCCCCGCGACTGCGTCCTGCCCGGCGGATCCGCTCGTCGTGGTGCCGCGGGCGGGCTGTCGGCCGTTGGCGGCCGGTCAGGTCGGTGTGGATTGGAGGGCGTCCGCGACCGGGCGGCGGGTGGCGGCCAGGGCGGGGATGGCGGTGAGTGCGGCGGCGGCGAGCAGGACCGTGAGTGCCAGGGCAAACATCCAGGACACGGGTGCGTACTGCTGGTCGCCGGTACTGGCAACCAGATACAGCCCGATGCCGGCCGGGACCCCGAGGGCGACGCCGGGTATCGCGGGAAGAAGCTGCGCCACCGCCATGCCCGCGGTCACCTGTGCGGGGGTGGCGCCGAGTGTACGGGCGACGGCCAGGGGGTGGCGGGCGTCGAGCACCGCGGCCCAGGTGCTCACGACGGCGTTGATGAGCGCGAGGACACACAGCACCACGACGACGAGGAACATGGCCTCGAGGGTTCGGGTGCTCTGGGGATTGACCAGTTTCGTCTCGCCGAGCTTGACCCGCGGGTCCTGCGCCAGGCCCATGAGCAGGGCGGCGAGCCCGGCCGTGGTGATCAGGGCGTTCACCATGACGAGGCGGGCGCGGCGGGGGCGGCGGGCGTTGACGCGTACCCCGATCAGCAGGGCGGTGGACATCCGGCGGGACAGCCAGACGCGCCACCCGCGGCGACGCGGAGGCGTGGCGGCGTCGGCCAGCGCGTGGACGGTGTCGGTGGTGGCGGCGCGTAGCACGGGTGCCAGCGTCGCCGCCGCGGCGATCGCGAGGGCGAGGACGGTGGCGGCGAGCACGGTGCGTAGCGCGGGCGGGTGGGTGCCGGTGGAGCCGAGGAGCCCGGCGCCGGGGTTGGTCAGCGCGGGTGCGGCGAGCCAGCCGCCGGCCAGGCCGGTGCCGGCGGCGGCGAGCCCGACGACGAGGTATTCGGCGAGGTGGACGGCGGCGATCATGGCCGGTCCGGCGCCGACGGCCTTGAGTAGTCCCACCCGGCGGCGTTGGTCGACGACGCGGCCGGCGACGATGTTGGCGACGCTGGCCACCGCGAGGGCGGTGAGCAGCCAACTGCCGACCAGCAGGGCCAGGCGCGCCTTTTTGACGAGCCTGCCGTTCGCGTCGGCGATCCCCGTCCAGCTGGTGTATTCGATCCCGCCGGTTCTCATGTGGGTGAACGAGGTGCTGGCCCGCGGGTCCGCGTATCTCTCAGGCTCAGGGTGTACGACAGCGGCCGCGCGCCGGCCAGCACGCCGAGTTGGCTACGGTCGGCCCAGACCAGGCCAGCGCGTTCAGTCAGGGGGCTGCCCGCATCGGCGCGCCAGTCGGCGCGCGGGTAGACGGCCCGGGCGGCGGTGACCGCGGTCCCGGCCACCCGCAGCGGGTGGCCGGTGATGTCGACGCTGTCGCCGACGTGCACGTCGAGGGCGTTGGCGAAGGTGGGCTCGATGACCACGCCGCCGGGGCGTACCCAGGTGCCGGCGGTCACCGCGGGTCGGTCGAGCGCCGCCGGGGAGTTGTCCCGGCCCTGGACGGCGCCGTCCCAGGACGTGGAGGAGGCCCGCCTGCCGTCCGGCTCGGTCCGACGCGCGCCCCTGGATGGGTCGACCGGCGGGCGGCCGGCCGGTCAGAGGTTACCAAGATCGTCAACGTTCCAAACTCGGATCTGGTGCTATACGGTCGGGGGGTGAAAACCGAGCGTCACTGGTGGAACGGCAACCGCACCGTGCGAGGGCGTCGCGACGTGTACATCCGCACCGACGGCGAGTCCTGGGAGGTCGAGGCCCGAGCCGGCGGCGACGCCGGCCGGTCGAAGATCCACCAGTGCCCGGGCCGGCAGTCGGCGGAGATCCTGGCCCGGGCATGGATGGACGGACAGAGCCGGTGGCAGGTCGTGGCGCCCTGAGCGGCCGGCGCCGATGCTCGTTCACCGCCTGCCAGCTGGCAGCGGGACCCGGCAGCGGGTTCGAGTAGACTGAACAGCACGGCCCGCCCAGCATGGCGGCCGGGTTCGATGTCCCACGCCACGCGCCGCAGTCGAAACGGTCAGCGCCGGGCGGGACGTCCCTTCGACGTTCGGAGCCTTCATGGCGGCACGCCGCCCACGCCAGACCACCTCGCCCGACTCCCTCACCTTCGCCGACCTCGGCGTGCCCGACGCGCTGAACCGCGTGCTGGCCGCGGCCGGGGTGGATCGGCCGTTCCCGATCCAGGCCGCGACACTGCCAGACGCGCTCGCCGGGCGGGACGTGCTCGGCCGGGGCCGCACCGGTTCGGGTAAGACCTACGCCTTCGTCCTGGCGGTGCTGACCCGCCTGGCCGCCACCGCCACGCCACGGCGGGCCGGGCGCCCCCGGGCGCTGATCCTCGCCCCCACTCGTGAACTGGCTACCCAGATCGACAGCGTGATGGCGCCGCTGGCGCAGGCGCTGTCGCTGCGCACGATGACGATCTTCGGTGGCGTCGCGGCCCGACCCCAGATCGCCGGGCTGCGCGCCGGGGTCGACGTCCTGGTGGCCTGCCCGGGTCGGCTCGCCGACCACGTCGAGGCCGGCAACGCGCACCTGGACGCCGTCGAGATCACCGTGCTCGACGAGGCCGACCACATGGCCGACCTCGGCTTCCTGCCCACCGTACGGCGGCTGCTGGAGCAGACCCCGCGCGGCGGGCAGCGTCTGCTGTTCTCCGCCACCCTGGACGCCGGCGTCGATGTCCTGGTGCGGCGGTTCCTCACCGATCCGGTCGTACACAGCGTCGACTCGACGCTGTCGCCGGTCGCCGCGATGGCGCACCACGTCCTGCACGTCCACGCCGACGATCGGTTCGCCGTGCTGGTCGAGCTGACCGCCGCGCCGGGCCGCACCGTGGTGTTCACCCGTACCAAGCGGGGCGCGAGAACCCTCGCCCGCCGGCTGGTCGCGGCCGGGGTGACCGCCGTCGAGCTGCATGGCAACCTGGCCCAGGCCGCGCGCACCAGGAACCTGCAGGCGTTCTCCGCCGGGGAGGTGCACACGCTGGTCGCCACCGACATCGCCGCCCGGGGTATCCACGTCGACGACGTGGCCCTTGTCGTGCACGCCGACCCGCCGGTGGAGCACAAGGCGTACCTGCACCGCTCGGGCCGCACCGCCCGGGCCGGCGCGGCCGGGACCGTCGTCACGCTGATGACCGACGGGCAGGTGCCCGAGGTGCGGGAGCTGACGCGCAAGGCGGGCATCACGGCGACCACGACCCGGCTGCGCCCGGGTGACGCGCTGCTGCGTGAACTCGCCCCGGGGGAACGGACGCTGGTCCCACAGCCCGCACCGCAGTCCGCCGGCCCGCGACACGAGGCGCAGCCCGCCCACGACGGCCGGAGCCGACGCGGCGGCAAGCCGACGGCGAGCGCCTCGACACGATCCGCACCGGCGCGATCCGGTGTGGCGGCCTTCTCCTCCCGGGCCCGGCCGGGCGCTCGCCGCGGTGGGCGCTGACCCCTACCCGACGGGGCCGAGCACCGAGACCTGGGTGAGTTCGGCGTCCTCGGCGGCGCCCAGGCCGCGTACCTGGTAGCTGGTCAGTACCGTCAGCCATCGGTGGGGCAGGTGGCCGCGGCCGGGATCACCGACGAGGACACGCGCGCCGCGGTCGGCAGCGCGGTGTAGGAACCCCAGCATCCGCGCGGCCATCTCGGGGTCGTAGAAGGCGTCGCCGACGAGGATCACGTCGGCGGGGCCGCCGTCGCCGTCGAGCAGATCGTCCTCGTGCACCGCCAGCGTGACCGCGTTGGCCGTGGCGTTCATCGCGACGGCCGCCAGCGCGTACGGGTCGATGTCGTTGGCGGTCACCTCGACGGCGCCCGCCTTGGCTGCGGCGATGGCGACCAGCCCGGAGCCGGACGCCACGTCGATCACCCGCCGGCCGGCCACCACCTGCGGATGGTCCAGGACGTACCGGGCGAGGGCCTGGCCGCCGGCCCAGGCGTTCGCCCAGAACGGCGTGACCCCCGGCCCGACCCGCGCCTCCAACCTGGCCCGCAGCACGATCGCGTCATCCGCCAGGTACAGGCGGATCTCCGGCACAAACGGAAGACGCGCGAGGTGCAGTCCGTCGAACTCGTCGGCGCGGAACGCAACGAAGGGCGTGAGCAGGGCGCCGGTCGGCCTAGGCAAGACATGCTCCGTTCATGGACGGCACGCGCCGGCGGTGGTTCAGAGGGCGCGGATGTTCGCGGCCTGCGGGCCCTTGGCCCCCTGCGTGATGTCGAACTCGACCCGCTGGTTCTCATCGAGGCTGCGGAAGCCGTTCGAGGCGATCGCCGAGAAATGGGCGAACACGTCCGCCCCGCCGCCGTCCGGGGTGATGAACCCGAAGCCCTTGTCCGCGTTGAACCACTTCACAGTGCCGACAGCCATGTCTTCTCCTTGGAGGCTGGATTCGGGACCCACACCGTGCGGACCCCGACGTCGCGGTGTTGATCGCCCACATCCGGAGATGACCGGAAACCACCAGCGCCGAGGGTCAGCTACCCATCACACGCTGACAAATATTCGGAAAGCAACTGCAACGGGACCCACCGTACCACCCTCGGACAGGGCGCAAGCCGGATCACGTGGGTTACCTCCCCCTTCCTGAGGAAGCCCGTCTCGTCGGTGACCAGGACAGCGTCGAGGCGGCTGAGCTGCTCGACCAGCAGGTTCTTGCGCGCCACCTCGGACAGCAGCCCTTCCACGAACTGCGCCGCCGTCGCACGCCGCTCCGCCCGAACGCACCTGCCAGCGACACGCGTCACCGCCTCGTCGAGATGACCCGCCAGCGGATCGAGGGATAATCCGAAAATGACCGTGCCCGTACGCGCGGCAGCATCCCGGCGGAGCCGGGATAGGGGTTGCTGGTGTGGTTATGCGGCGGGTTGGAGGGTGACCTGGTAGCCGAGGGCGTTCAGGCCGCGGATGTGGTTGCGGATGGCGCGTTGGGTGCCCGCGCGGTTGTCGTAGTGTCCAGGGCCGAGGTCGTTGAACGTGGCTTGGT